>DAIQBE010000200.1:0-5958 GCA_036781325.1 Leadbetterella sp.
GCAAACTGCACTATGCTTGGCCCTTTTATAAACGCCACATTGTCTTTGTATGCTGAAACAATATCATTTGGGTTTTCTAGGGATGTTTTCTTTATTAGTTTAAAAAGCGAGCTTTCTTCCGCTTTGCCATCTATTACAAAAGTTCCGTTAAAAATTTTATGCCTGCAATGTTCTGAATTTACTTGAGAAAACCCAAAAACTTCTGAATCAGTAAGTTGTCTATTTAATTTTACCGCTAAATTCTCTAAATATTGGACCTCTTCAGCACTTAATGACAATCCTTCTTCTTTATTATATTGCGCAATATCATTTATCTCTAAAATCGGTTCGGGCTTTATGTCAATACTAAATATATTTTGATTTAGACCATTAAACTTTTGAGAAAGCATAGCATCAAAATCTTTGAAATTGTTTTCCACCGCTTTAAATTCCTCAATTCTAATAATGCCTTCAATAGCCATATTTTGTGTAATTTCAACCGCATTTGTGCTCCATGGCGTAACCATTGCAGCCCGTGGGCCAATAAAGGTCTGATTTAATTCACCTTCACTAGTATTGAAAACATTAAATGGATGATCTAAAGAACAATTAAAAAGCCATTGTAATTTTTTAATGTTTTCGAGTGAAATTTTTTCCTTAGTTTGAACTGCAAAAACGATATTAGATTGGCTTCCAAAGAAATGAATCATTATAAAATCTTTTATTATTGAAATGTTGTCACAAAAATAATTTATTTAGGTGAAGAAAGCAGTATACATTTAAACTTTATGGCTAATTATTGGTATAATTTTTTTTCCAAATGATTAAAACAATTTTTCAAACTTTAATCACAAATATTCTATCTTTGTTTAAAATCAAATCTTTGCCCAAAAAACTTTATCAAAAAATGAATTTCAAAAAAAACATTCTTTTTGGTCTACTTTTCTCTTTAATTTTTCAAAACTTATTGGTTTATTCACAAACACCAAAAGATAATTTTATAATTGGGGATGCTCTACCTGATGCTCCTGAATTAGCTTTAAGAGGCGAATTTAAAATTGGAGTTAGAACATTGGAATTTACAAATAAGAACCAAATTGATGTTTTAAAATCAAAAAAAGGAATTGATGCTTTTTACGATAGAAAATTAAAAACTGAAATATGGTATCCAACAGATATTCAACCCAATATGGAAGAATTAGTAGTCTACAATGAAGTGATGGGTTCTTCTAATGACCCAAAAAGACCAATAATTCCATTTACATTTTTAGGGAGAGCATATAGAGACGCAAAGCCTTTAAAGAGTTTTGAAAAGTTCCCTTTAATAATTGTTTCTCATGGTTATTTAGGTTCTAGATTATTATTGACTTACCTAACTGAAAACCTTGCTTCTAAAGGATACATTGTTATTGCTATTGATCATGCGGAATCAACTTTTTCAGATGCTGCTGGGTTTCCAAGCACATTGTTAAATAGATCTAAAGATATTTTGTTTATTTTAAATAAAATGGCAGAATTAGGTAAAACGAGTGAAAAATCTTTTTTATCTGACATCGTAGATACGGAAAATGTTGGACTTATTGGGTATTCAATGGGAGGTTATGGTGTTTTAAATGTAGCCGGTGCGGGTTATAGCGAAAATATTATTAAAGTTTTTGGTGCAATGACTGATGGAAGCAAAGCCATAGAAACGAGAGTCGGCACCAATGAAACTTATAAAGGCAGTATTGATTCAAGAATAAAAGCAGTGGTTGCTTTTGCGCCTTGGGGAATGGAACGTGGTGCATGGGATAGTGAAAGCCTGAAAGGTCTAAAAGTACCAACTTTTTTTGTGGCCGGAAGTCAAGACGATATTTCAGGTTACGAAAAAGGAATAAAAGCTCTATTTACAGGCTCATTAAATGCCAATCGATATTTGTTAACTTACATGAATGCTCGTCACAATATTGCCCCAAATCCACCCCCTGCTGAAACATTAAAGCCTGGACTTCATTTCGATGAATATTATCGATATGCAGAACCCTCTTGGAATGAAAAAAGAATAAATAATATAAATCAACACTTTGCAACTGCATTTCTAGGTATCTATTTAAAGAAAAAAGATTATTCTAAATATTTAGAATTGCAGCCTAATTCAAATGAAAAAACCTGGGCAGGTTTTAAACCTCGAACTTCAACTGGACTAGAATTATTGCATCTAGCTTCAGAGAGTAAATAATGTTTAGAGTTCAAAAATTATTTTTAAAGCAATCTTCAAATCCAAAAACGATACTCGAAGTTTCTGATTTAAATGTAAGTAAGGAGGAAGGAATTGAAGGTTCCAAAAAATGTTTAAATTTTAGACAGGTCCTTATTTTACCTTCCAGCACTTTTCAAGAATTTAAAATAAATGCCGGAGAGCTTAATGAGAATATCGTAAGTGAAGGATTTGATGTTCATACACTCACATCAGGAACTGTTCTTGAAATAAATGAAGTAAAAATTAGATTAACTTATCACTGCGAACCTTGTGGATTTGTAAATAAATGGACAAGTATTAAAAATATTAAATTCAAAAGGGGTTATCTGGGCAGCTTTCTAAATTCCGGAAATATTATAGTTGGTAATGAAATAAAAATTTTAGAAACAAAATTTGAACCAATTCCCTATAAAATTGAAGATAGAATAATCTGGTTTTTAGAAAAACAAAACAAAACAGTTACGACTCAACAATTGTTAGAAGGAGTTGGCTTATCCAATGGATTTAGAAGAGCAATACCAGCTTATTTAAAAAGAATCGACGAGAAATATAAGAAAATGGTCGAATTCAAAAAGGGTTAAAATCGGCAAAACATAGTTTTTGAATTTTAATTAAAAGATTTTTTAATCTCTTTATGTTGAAAAACCTAGGCCATTTGTTTCACCCTATCCTTCAATTGAGTCATTTCATCTCTAAAACGAGCAGCCTGCAAAAAGTCTAAATCTCCAGAGGCCTTTTCCATTTTCTTTTGGGTTTCTTTTATCAAACCTTCTAATTGTGATTTATTCATATATGCCACCACAGGATCTGCAGCGATATTCATTTGGTCTGATTCTACATAATATCCTTTTACATTTGGCTTAAAGTCTGCAATAGAAGTTTGTTCTAAAATTGCTTCTTTGCTTTTGAGAATAGTGGTAGGAGTAATACCATTTTTTAAATTATATTCTATCTGAATAATTCTTCTCCTATTGGTTTCGTCTATAGCTTTTTCCATTGATCCGGTAATCCGGTCAGCGTACATAATTACTTTTCCATTTGAGTTTCTTGCTGCTCTACCTATAGTTTGAATTAAAGACCGTATGTCTCGCAAAAAACCTTCTTTGTCCGCATCCATAATAGCCACTAATGAAACTTCTGGGAGATCTAAACCTTCTCTAAGTAGATTTACGCCCACTAGAACATCAATAACGCCTAATCTTAATTCTCTTAAAATTTCCACTCGTTCCATAGTTTTAACTTCAGAATGAATGTATTTCCCTTTTATTCCAACCCTTTCCAAATATTTACTAAGCTCCTCTGCCATTCTTTTGGTAAGCGTAGTAATTAATACTCTTTCGTTACTTTTTATTCTATTAAATATTTCTTCCAATAAATCGTCAATTTGATTTAGGCTGGGTCTTACTTCAATTTCAGGATCCAACAATCCAGTAGGACGAATAATTTGTTCCACTACTACCCCACCCGCCATATTAAGTTCATAATCTGCAGGAGTGGCACTCACAAAAATAGTTTGTGGTGTTAAACTTTCAAATTCTTGAAAAGTCAGGGGCCTATTGTCCATTGCAGAAGGCAATCTAAAACCATAATCTACTAAAGCTGTTTTTCGAGAGCGGTCTCCACCAAACATTGCTCTGATTTGCGGCATGCTGGCGTGACTTTCATCAACAATCAATAAAAAATCATCCTGAAAATAATCTAAAAGGCAGAAAGGTCTTTCTCCAGGCTTTCGTTTATCAAAATAACGTGAATAATTTTCAATTCCACTGCAATACCCCAATTCTCGCATCATTTCCAAATCAAATTCTGTTCTTTCCTGAATTCTCTGAGCTTCAATATGTTGCCCTTGATCTTCGAAATATTTTATTTGAGTAACCAAATCATCCTGAATTAATTTGATAGATTCCTGCATTACATCTTTACCTGTAACAAATAAATTGGCTGGGAAAATAACTAGATGGGTTTCATTACCTAATTTTTTACCACTTTGTGGATCAATAGTCTGAATTTGTTCAATTTCATCCCCCCAAAATATAATTCGATAGGCAAAATCTGCAGATCCAGGGAAAATATCAACAGTATCTCCTTTTACTCTAAATGTACCTCTTGAAAACTCCAGTTCGGTTCTTGAGTACAAAATTTCAACTAATCTATACAAAAATTTATTTCTACTAACGGTCTCCCCTACTTCAGCTTTTACTATGCTTTGCTTAAATTCATTCGGGTTTCCAGCTCCATATATACAAGATACAGAAGCAATTACAATCACATCTCTTCTTCCTGACATTAAAGAAGAAACGGTGGCTAATCTTAATTTATCTATCTCTTGGTTTATTTGAAGATCTTTTTCAATGTAAGTGTTTGTAGATGCAATAAATGCTTCAGGCTGGTAATAATCATAGTATGAAATAAAATATTCAACAGCATTAGAAGGAAAAAATTGTTTAAATTCGCCGTAAAGTTGAGCTGCCAGCGTTTTATTATGGCTTAAAATTAAAACTGGTCTTTGTAAATTCTCGATCACATTGGCTATAGTAAAAGTCTTCCCACTTCCGGTAACTCCTAAAAGAACACTTGACCTATCCCCTGCCTTTATCCCTTTTATTAGCTGTTCTATGGCCTGTGGCTGATCGCCTGTTGGTAAGAAATTAGAGGTTAAATTAAAAGACATACAAATTACTTTTTAAAGTTCGGTTTTCTTAATTAAACTTTTAGATGGTCTGGAAGGATAAAAAAAGCTGGTTCCATTAGAAAAAAATTGTTTGAATAATTTTTTTGCCAACAATTTAATCTCAAAATATGTAGTGCCTCGGGAATTTAATGCTATTAAAATTGAAAGGCCAAAGCTTACAAAAACATTTACCATACCGATAACAATAATTCCTAAAATGGTAAATAGTATAGTTATTTGATTTACACTATTATTAAGACCCACCATTCCGATTCCAAAATTCCCCGCTGCAAAAGTTACGTGTCGAATATCTAGCGGAAGTCCAAAAGCTTGGCCAATTGTAGAGGTACTTCCAAGCAAAAAACCAAGAAATATATTTCCTGCTATTCCTCCAATATTATTTTCGATATAGTTGGCTATTTTTGTAATTTTTTGATCCCCAAATATGTTAATTAACCTCTTGTTTTTAGTTATTCTTTTATTCATATTATTGTACACCCAGATATTTTCATAATATCCTGATATTAAACCAGAAAGCATTAAATATACGCCTGCTATGGCGGCATGAAAAATTGCTAAACTTTTAAAAACATTTATTTCTGAAATTAATTTATGTGCTTTTGAAACATCAGCTATATGGGTGCCAGTAAAATAAAAATACACCCATGCAATTAAAAAAGCCAAAGGAAAAGCAATAATGACATTGCCAACTAAAGAAATAAATTGACTTCGGATCTGCCTAATCAATAATTTTGAAGACTTATTTAGCCAATCCGGATTTTTACCTTTATTACTCAAACTTGAGGCTATTGTTGAGGCTGTCATCGCTGGTTGCTTTGTGGCTAAAGTAAATTTTAAAAGATGAATTAAAACAAAGCCGAAGGCATAATTTAAACTATAAAATAATGCATTCCAAAAGGCGGGAAAATATTGAAAATAAATACTTGTTTTAAACCAACATAAAAAGGCCACTATTATTCCCCCACCTAGTGCTCTTCTAAATAGTTTCCAATATTCTACTTTTGAAGAAGCAATAAAATTTTCACCTGACTTAGAAGTATTTTCAACA
>DAIQBE010000201.1:0-5952 GCA_036781325.1 Leadbetterella sp.
GCGTAGTGGATGCCTATCGCAAAAGAAAAGAGAGAGCGTATAAACAATTGAAAGATGTTTTTAAAGAATGGGAATGAAATTTAAGTTTAGAAAGTAAAAAAGCCAAAACATGATTATCGATAACTCAATAAATAGACATTTAAGAAAAAAAATAATTCCATCCGATTTAGTAATTGTTGGAGGTGGACTTTCTGGTGTTTGTGCTGCTATAACGGCCGCTCGTGGAGGCATAAAAGTAGCCTTAGTGCAAGATAGACCTGTGTTGGGTGGAAATGCTTCGAGTGAAGTTCGTTTATGGGTGTTAGGGGCAACCTCGCACATGGGCAATAACAACCGTTGGGCAAGAGAAGGAGGCGTTATTGACGAGTTGCTGGTTGAAAACACATATCGCAATCCCGAAGGGAATCCCATAATTTTTGATGCCATTTTGCTTGATAAAGTTATCAGTGAAGCCAACATCACGCTTCTGCTTAACACGGCAGTTTATAGCGTAGAAAAAAATGATGCTGATTCCATACAATCTGTAAGAGCTTTTTGCAGTCAAGATCAAACTGAATACACGCTCGAAGCACGCTTGTTTTGTGATGCCTCTGGCGATGGAATCGTTGGTTTTTTATCAGGTGCAGCTTTTAGAATGGGGGCGGAAGCCAAGGAAGAATTTGGCGAAAAATTTGCCCCAAGCAAAGAATATGGCGAACTACTAGGGCATTCTTTATATTTTTATTCAAAAGACACGGGCAAATCCGTAAAATATGTAGCACCAAGTTTTGCAATTGATGTAACAAAGGAGATTCCAAAATTCAGGTCATTTAATGCAAAAGACTTTGGTTGTCGTTTATGGTGGATTGAATATGGCGGACGCTTAGACACGGTATTTGACACCGAAACTATCAAATATGAACTTTGGAAAGTTGTTTATGGGGTTTGGGACTACATCAAAAATTCCGGCAATTTCCCTGAAGCTGAAAACCTAACGCTTGAATGGGTGGGAATGATTCCTGGAAAACGAGAGAGCCGTAGGTTTGAAGGCGATTACATGATGATTCAGCAGGATATAGTGGAGCAGCGAAGCCATCATGATGCCATTGGCTTTGGTGGATGGTCCATAGATTTACATCCTTCTGATGGTGTTTTTTCTGAAATAGGGCTTTCGTCTTGTAATCAATGGCACAGCAAGGGTATTTATGAAATTCCTTATAGAAGTATATATTCCAAAAATATTAAAAATCTTTTTTTAGCCGGCAGAATTATAAGTGCTTCTCATGTAGCTTTTGCTTCTACTCGTGTAATGGCAACAAGTGCATATGTTAGTCAGGCTGTGGCAGTGGCAGCAGTAATGGCCAAAAAATATGGACTCACACCACGAGAGATTTATGAAAAAGGGTATTTAAAAGAGCTTCAAAATGAATTAATGAAAACTGGGCAATATATACCCAACAATAGGCTCATAGATAAGCAGAATTTGGCACAAATGGCTCAAGTTTCTGCCTCAAGTGAGCTTTCTTTAAAAGCTTTCTCGGCAGATTTTTTTGAAACAATCGAGGTTTCTGTAGGGCAAATGATTCCTCTACAATCGCATACACTACCCATTTTTGAAATCAAAGCTATTGCAGAAAAAGCAACTTTATTAGATATTGAATTCAGAATCAGTTCAAAGTTAGGCAATTATACGCCTGACACGATTTTAACAAAACAATCGTTTTCACTTCTAGAAGGAGAAAATCAGCTTTTGGTAGATTGGAGCTCTATTAAAATTGAAACTACCAGTCAATATGGTTTTATCTGTTTTCAAAAAAATGAATTTGTAAAAATACCACGCTCGAAGCAGAGGGTTACAGGTATGTTAACTGTTTTTAATACCATAAATAAGGCGGTTTCAAATTATGGTAAACAAACCCCAACAGAAGATATTGGTGTAGATGAATTTGAGTTTTGGACAGCCCGTCGCCGCCCTATGGGCCATAATTTAGCCCTATGTTTTAAGGAAGGTCTCCAAAAATTTTCTGCTAGTAATGTAACGAATGGCATAGCACGACCAACTACCCAAACCAATGCCTGGGTAGCGGCATTGGATGATAAAGAGCCATTTATTGAGCTAGAATGGGCTGAAAGGCAACAAATATCAAAAATAGAATTGAGTTTTGATACAGATTTTGACCATCCGATGGAATCCGTTCTGATGACCCATCCTGAAAATGTAATGCCTTTTTGTGTAAGAGAATATCAGATTTTTGATGACAACGAAAGTTTAGTTTATGAAAAAAAAGATAACTATCAAACACGCAATAGCATCAGATTTGAAAATCCGATTAACACGCAAAAATTAAGAATAAAATTAGTTCATCCAGACGAAAATATACCAGCATCTCTATTTGAAATTCGTTGTTATCAATAAAATTATGAAAATTAAAAACATGCGTTGGTGGATAGTAGGCTTACTTTTTATAGCTGCCATTCTTAATTATATCGACAGACAAACGCTTTCTGCATTGGCACCTACTATTCAAAAAGATTTGGATATGAATGAGCAAGACTATGCCAATGTAGTCAATATTTTTCTAGTGGCGTACACTATCGCTTATCTCATATCTGGGCGTATTGTAGATAAAATAGGTACAAGAACGGGTATGTTACTTTTTGTAGCTTGGTGGTCGGTTGCCAATGCCTTTACGGCCGCATCGAGGGGAATTACTTCCTTAAGCATCTATAGATTTGCCTTAGGATTAGGAGAGGCGGGTGTTTGGCCGGCGGCATCCAAGGCAGTTTCTGAATGGTTTCCAAAAAAAGAAAGGGCTTTTGCAATTGGATTATACACCATGGGTGCCACTGTGGGGGCGACATTAGCACCATATATTGTCATACCACTGGCAACGAATAATTATGCCACTCACATGCCCGTACTGGTAGAATGGCTTGGACAAGGCACTGGATGGCGACTTGCATTCATTCTTACAGGTCTGGTAGGTTTGTTATGGTTAATTCCATGGCTAGTGGTGTACCGTGTTCCTAAAAAATCAAAATTAATCACCGAGGACGAGCTTGAACTTTTAGCAGCAGATGCCGCCACAGACGATCCAGCAGATGTTGCCAAAGAAAATACTTGGTCTTGGAAACAAGTTTTACTATTTAGAGGTACTTGGCTTTTACTCATTGGAAGGCTTATAACAGATCCGGTATGGTATTTTTTTCAATTTTGGTTTCCAAAATATTTAAGCTCCGATAGAGCTCTCACGCAGGAACAACTAAAAATCACTTGGGTAATATACGCAGCAGCAGGCATCGGTAGCCTATTTGGGGGATGGCTCTCTGGTAAGCTAGTTAAAAGAGGTGTCGATCCAGTAAATAGTAGGCTGTGGGTGATGTTGGGTTGTGCTTGCATTATGCCTCTTTCGCCCTTGATAAGTCAGGTAACAGGCTTAAATCTTTCTATTTCTATTACTATTTGTACCGTTATTGCGGCATTGGCTTGGCTTATCAATATCAGCTCTTTGGTATTAGACGTAGTACCCAAGCATTCGCTCGGAACGGTGTTTAGCGTAGTGGCAGCGGGCAGCACTTTAGGGGGTATACTAATGAACACCATTGTGGCAGCCCTAGTTTCTGGCCCATCAAGCAAGGCTGCTGGATTTTTAGATAAGGGAATTCATTCCCTTTTATTCCCAATCTTAGATGCCGTGCAAGGGCAAGGTTATGGTTTGTGGTTTATTATTATGGCATTTTTACATCCTATAGGTTGGATGATCATTAAATTTGGGGGCATTCAAAAATTAAAAACTTTGAAAGTATAGTATTTATTGATTGAATGAGTTTATAGCTTCTTCACATAATCAATCGGATTCATCCCAAACTGTTCTTGGAAGCATTTTCGAAAATATTTTAGGTCTTTAAAACCTGATTCGTCGGCAGATTCCGCCACGTTGTAGTTTCCGCTTCTTAAAAGTTTTGCTGCAAATTTAATGCGGGCTGAGCGAATAAATTCGGCTCCAGAAATACCAGAAACTGCTTTTAGTTTTCTATAAAAAGTAGACTTGCTCATATACATTTGCATTGAAAGCTCATCGGTATTGAAGTTTTCGTTGGAAATATTAGCCTCTACAATTTTCATTGCATTGTTCAAGAATTTTTCTTCAAAACTGGAAATCTCTTGATTGTTCAGTTCTAAGTACACTTTCTGAGAGTAAAGTTCTCTAAGGTTTTGGCGAGATTTTAATAAATTATGAATATGCACCAACAGCAATTGTGAATTAAAAGGCTTGGGCAAATACACATCGGCACCTTCTCTGATGCCCTGCACTTGGTGGTCAATATCGGTTAAAGCAGTTAACAAAATGATTGGAATATGGGATGTACGCTCATCTGATTTGGCTTTGCCACACAATTCTATTCCTGTCATTTCAGGCATCATCACATCGCTCACAATAATGTCAGGAATTAATTCGAAAGCCTTCTCTAAGCCTTCTTTTCCATTTTTTGCTGTTTCCACTTCGTAGTTTGATGACAAAATATCGCAAATGTAATTTTGAACATCGGGGTCATCTTCCACCACTAATATGATGGGAAGTTCAATCTTAGCGTGTTCTAAGTCAGTACTCATAGGCTGTACCTTATTATTTTGAGTAATAATTGTATTTTCATAAATCGATATGTCTGTTAAATTTTGGCCATTTTTCACTAGGGTATGCATCGGAAGTTCTACACTAAAAATACTACCTTGACCTACTTGGCTATGCGCATAAATTTTACCCTTATGCAAATCAGTAAGCTCTTTTACAAACGAAAGCCCAATGCCAGAGCCAGAAATATTTGAGGAATCGGTGGTTTTCCCTCTAAAAAACCTATCGAATATGAGTGCTAAATCGGACTCAGAAATACCCACTCCTGTATCTTCCACTGAAAAACTACAATATGCTGTATTTTGTTCTATTTTGAAAATAATTTTCGCTCCATCTTTTGAAAACTTAAAAGCGTTAGAAAGTAGGTTAAAAAGTATGATTTCGAGCTTATCTGCATCATAAGTTAAGGAAATGAATTTTTCTGTGGATAAAAATTTATACTCAATTTTTCTACGGCTGGCTTCTTCACTAAAAATTGAAAAAATATCATAACAAAAAGAAACCGCCTCGCCTTCTGTTGGATTTAGTTTCAAAACCCCAGATTCTGATTTTTGATAATCTAAAAGCAAAGTAACCATTCTAAGCATTCTTTTTGACTGCTTTTTGATCTGTTTGAGGCTTTTTGCTACAGGCTCTTCTATTTTGGCTCTATGCAATAAATCGTCTAATGGCCCTAAAATTAACGTCAGAGGGGTTCTAAATTCATGAGAGATATTGGTAAATAACTTTTCTTTAAATTCTGAAAGCTCCTTTTCTTTTTGATTTTCTACCCTAGAAAGTTTAAGCTGATTTTGGAGCTTGACTTGCCTAAGCCCAAAATAGCGAGTGGCCCACATCAATACCCCAAAAGCAAGAAAGTATAAACTATATGCCCACCATGTTTTCCAAGGCGGGGGTAAAATCGTAATTTTAAGAACATGTGTTTTATCTGACCATATTTTATCACTATTGGTTGCCTTTACTTTTAAAAAATACGTTCCGGCTGATAGGTTAGTGTAGCTCACGCTTCTTTTGGTATTGGCATAAACCCAATCTTTGTTGAAACCTTCGAGAATATATTTATATTCGATTTTGTCGGGTGCTCTAAAATCAATGGACGAAAAATCAATTGAAAAAATATTTTTTTTATAGTCTAATACAATACTTTCGGTTTCGTAAAAGGGCTTATTTAAAATTAAGTCATCAGATTTATTATTGCCAAATTCATATTCAACATTATTGATTTTCAAATTGGTAAAATATAATGGGGGTACAAAATTATTAATCTTGATGCTATCTGGAAAAAAATAAGTTAGGCCTTCAACTCCTCCAAATAGCAGTATGCCACTCCGAGTTTTAA
>DAIQBE010000202.1:0-5943 GCA_036781325.1 Leadbetterella sp.
GTTTGTTGGAGATATAAAATCAGTAAATTATAATTTTATTAAATCTATTTTAGACCAACAGGTTACGCCAGTTTTTGCTCCTTTAACATTTAATTTGAATGGAGATATTTTAAATACAAACGCTGATACAATAGCCTCTGCTATTGCGGTAAGTTTATCTGCCATTTATGAGGTGAACTTAGTTTATTGTTTTGAAAAAAAAGGGGTATTATTTGACTCTGGAAACGAGAATTCTGTTATTTCAAGCTTAAATAAGCAAACCTACAAAGAATATAAGGAGCAAGGAATCATAAACGAAGGGATGATTCCTAAGTTAGATAATGCTTTTCTGGCATTACAAAATGGGGTAAAACAAGTCATTATTTGTCATGCGGATGATTTTAAAGAAGGAGTAGAAAAAGGAACAGTAGGTACTATTATAAAATTGTAAATTTGGAAAATGAACGACTAATTAAATCAGAAATTGCCAATGCTTTTTCACACGGACTGGGAATAATTTTAACACTTTCCTTTGGCCCTTTGTTAATTACTAAGGCTCAGAATACAGGGATAAAAGGATTAGGATTCGGTGTGGCTTTGTATTGTTTTGGATTATTGATGGTTTTTACTTTTTCTACTCTTTATCATTCATTTTCTAATCCATTAGCAAAGCGTGCATTACGGGTTTTTGACCATATTAGTATTTTTTTCTTAATTGGAGGAAGTTATATTCCATTTGTAATACTTTTTACAAATTCCCAAACGGCTCATTTGTTTTTCGTAATTCAATGGTCATTGATTGCATTGGGAATCTTAAAAAAAGTGTTTTACACAGGTCGATTTCGATTGCTTTCCAGCCTAATTTACATTTTCATTGGGTGTATGATTTTCTTTTTTGATTATGGCTTTTGGAAAAGAATTCCCGATATTCCTTTCTATTTTGTGTTAGCAGGTGGATTAAGCTATTTATTAGGAGTTATATTTTACCAAAATCAGAAAATCCCTTATAATCATTTTATATGGCATTTATTTGTACTTTTTGCTGCAGTTTGTCATTTCGTTGGGGTGTATTTAGTTTTGTAAATTGCTAAAAAGAATTTACAATAAGCCTTTTGCAATATCAACAACATTAAATTTTTAGGTTTAGAGGTTTTAGATAATACTAATTTAATAATATTTATATTTCTGAATAGGTAATATTTTTTAAAAGTTTTTTTCAAATCAGCAATTTCAGCTTCTGTCAAAACTAAACCATAATTGGCAATAATTTTAAGATTTTTATTCATTGTTCCCATTCTGCATTCTTATAAAAAATAATAGGTTGGAATGTATTGAAAATATAACTTTGTAAAAAAAAGGCAAGAATGAGCCCTGAGGAAATACCGTTTTTAAATCAATTAGCCATTCAATTTCTCCAAAAATTAATTGAAACTCCTTCATTTAGCAAAGAGGAGAGTTCAACTGCAGAGCTTTTTATTGATTTTTTCAATAAAAGGGATATTCCCTTTCAGAGAATTCAAAACAACATTTGGGTAAAAAATAAATTTTTTGATCCTTTGAAATCTACCATCTTATTAAATTCTCATCACGATACTGTAAAGCCTAATGTCACTTATTCTAAAAATCCTTTTGAAGCTGAGATTTCAGATGGAAAGCTTTATGGTTTAGGAAGCAACGATGCTGGGGGGGCTTTAGTGGCACTATTAGCTACTTTTTTGTATTTTTATGAAAATCAAAACCTTAAGTTTAACCTAATTTTTGCAGCAAGTGCCGAAGAAGAAATATCTGGGAAAAACGGCATTGAATTGCTAATTTCTGAACTTCCGAAGATAGAATTGGCAATAGTTGGAGAACCTACCCAAATGCAAATGGCAATTGCCGAAAAAGGTCTGATGGTATTAGATTGTAAAGCTAAAGGGGTTTCAGGTCACGCGGCTCGAGACGAAGGTTTGAATGCTATATATGAAGCATTACAAGATATTAACTGGTTTAATACGTTCAAATTTCCCAAAATTTCGGATACACTAGGCCCAATAAAAATGTCAGTTACTATGATACAGGGAGGAAATCAACACAATGTTGTTCCAGATGAATGTGTGTTTGTGGTAGATGTAAGAGCAACTGAAGTATATAGCTTAGAAGAAACACTAGAAATAATAAAGAAAAATGTAAAATCAGAAGTTGTGCCTAGGTCAATAAGATTAAAACCTTCTTGTATTTCTATTCATCATCCTATTGTTAAAAAAGGACTGGGATTAGGAATGACTGCATTTGGCTCTCCTACGCTATCTGACCAGGCATTGATGTCATGTCTTTCTGTAAAAATTGGACCCGGTAATTCGTCAAGGTCGCACATAGCGAATGAATTTATTTTTATTTCTGAAATAGAACAAGGAATTTATGGATATATTAATCTTTTGTCAGGGTATATAAATTAATATTTTCAGTATTTTCTGTTTGAATCCACCCGTTTTATACCTATAAATTCATTAAAACTCTTTAATAATCAGGTTTTGTATTTTTCATTTAATTAGGCCAATATTGGATAAAGTAATTTTAAAAAAAATTTGTAGTTTTTGCGCTTATCAGGAACGAACGCAAGATGAAGCCAGAAAAAAGCTGTCGGAATGGAAAGTGTTTTCTGATGAAGCCGAGGAAATTATTGCTTGGTTAATTGTAGAAAATTTTATTAATGAAGAAAGATTTGCCAAGATTTTTGCCGGAGGCAAATTCAGAATTAAAAATTGGGGAAGAAAAAAAATAATTTTTGAGTTGAAATCACGAAAGCTAAGCCCATATTGTATTCAATCTGGCTTACTTGAAATTTCAGAGGAAGACTACATAGAGACTATTGATGTATTAATCAAGAAAAAATCAGATAGTACTAATGAGTCAAATAGTTTAATAAAAAAGCAAAAGATTGCTAACTATCTAATTGGTAAGGGATATGAATCGGAATTGATTTGGAGTCGCCTAAGTGAAATCAAAAAACAATAAAATCGAAAAAAGTAAAACGAAATTTGCGATTTGTATTGCCTGAATTTTAAAAACCAATGAAATTAGCATTGGAATTGTCGAATAAGCTGCACAATTATGATTCCTTCTCTTTGTTTTTTTTAAAAAATCGTATCATTTCGCCAAAATCCATTTTTTCACTTAAACCACTCACACACATATATAATCTTTTAGATTTGGTTTCAATAGTTTTAGCTTCACTGATCCAATTGCTAAAATATCTTTGGTGCCCTTTAGATAAGCTATTGAAAAAGGAAAGGGCATTAGGTTCTAATTCCAAGGAATCTAGTAGGGTAGCGTCAATAACTAATTCTGAATTATCCTTTTCTATTCTAATTGTTACTTTTTCCCCGATTTTTTTATGTATTCCTTTCCTAATTTCCATATTTAATGGTAATATAAAATTACCATTGCCCATAGGCATTAATGCGACCTGATTTATTAAAGAATCATTAATAGTTCCCTTAACTCTAAATGATGTTTTTGTATTAGGATTAATTAAATTTGCTATTGTACTTTCAATTTCTAAATAAGTCCACCCTGTTTTTTCTCCTTTTTTAGAAAATTTCCTGATAATTGTACTAAATTCTACCATTTGACATACTAACTTTTAAAAATTAATTTAAAATAAGGGGTATTAAAGTTTTCAATATATTTAAATACAACCTTTTAAATTCTCAATTTTCCATTTAATAAATATTTGAGCAGTAAATTTAGAAGAATTTTAACTTTGCATCGTAATTTTGGTTTTAATACAATAAATAAATTCTGATTAAGATGTTACAGTTTTTGAAATATGTTTTGGCCACTCTAGTAGGATTGTTTCTATTTTTTGTGGTTTCTTTCTTTATTCTCGCCGGAATCGGTACCATGCTTTCCTCTGGATCGGATGTAACTGAAGTTAAACCTAATTCTGTTTTAAGTATTGACCTTAACAGCTCAATTACAGAAATGGCCACTAAAGATGATCCTTTTTCTGAAATATTTGGTGGAGGGGACAAAAAAATTGGTTTAAATCAACTGAAAAGTACCATTGAAAATGCTAAATTAGATCCAAACGTAAAAGCAATTAGCCTGAAGTTGGAGTATCCAATGGCAGGATTTGCAACCATCGAAGAACTTAGAAATGCCTTAATTGATTTTAAAAAGTCAGGAAAGCCCGTTTTTACTTATGCTGAAATTATGACTGAAAAAGCCGTTTACCTATCTTCGGTGGCAACAAAGAGTTTTATTAATCCCACCGGAGGGATAGAATTTAACGGTCTGGATGCAGAGATTCCATTTTTAAAGGGAATGTTTGATAAATTGGGAATTAAACCATTGATTTTTAAAGTGGGTGATTTTAAAAGTGCAGTAGAGCCATTTGTCCGCACCGATATGAGTCCAGAAAACAGATTGCAAGTAAATGCATATTTAAATTCTATTGCCAATCATATTTATTCTGAAATAGCAAAGTCAAAAGGAATAACTAAAGCTGAAATAGATGAAATTCTAAATAAAGCACTCATTCAATCTCCAGAGGATGCTGTTAAATATAAACTTCTTACCAATGTTGGATACGAAGATCAATTCGAGTCAGCTATAAAGTCTGCAATTGGCTTAAAGGAAGCTTCAAAAATTTCCTATATTAAATACGGGACATATAAAAATGCCAAATCCTATTTAAAAGAAGGTTCTCGAGAGAATAGAATTGCTGTAATCGTTTCAGAAGGAGATATTACCTCTGGTGAGGGAGACAATGAAACTATTGGTTCAGAAACATTTTTAAAAGAAATTAGAAGAGCTAGAAAAGATAGTAAAGTTAAAGCAATTGTATTAAGAATTAATTCCCCTGGTGGTAGTGCCTTGGCTTCAGATGTAATGTGGAGAGAAATAGAATTAACTAAAGCAGAAAAACCTGTTATTGCTTCTATGGGAGATGTGGCCGCTTCAGGTGGATATTATATGGCAATGGGTTGTGATAAAATTATAGCACAACCAACCACCATAACCGGCTCTATTGGCATATTTGGTATGCTTTTTAATGCTAAAGAATTTATGAACAATAAATTAGGAATTACTTTTGATGGGGTTAAAACCCACGAATTTGCTAATTCTCCTTCACTTACTCGCGACATGTCTGATGCGGAAAAAATGATGATTCAAAATTCTGTAAATAAAGGGTATGAGAAATTCACTTCAAAAGCAGCACAAGGACGTAAAATGTCAATTGAGAAATTGAAATCAGTGGCTAGTGGTCGAGTTTGGACGGGTTATCAAGCAAAAGAAGTAGGCCTGGTTGACGAATTAGGTGGGATTGACCAAGCGATTGCACTTGCGGCTTCAAAGGCAAAGCTTAAATCTGGAGAATACCAAGTGAAATATTATCCTTATGCAAAATCTGAATTTGAGCAGATGATCAACAAATTTGGTAAAACTCAAGAGGACGCTAAGCTTAATGAGTATTTAGGAGTATTTGCACCTTTAGCCAAGGAATTTAAATCTTTGCAAAAAATGGAAAAACTTCAAGCGAGATTACCTTATAGTATAGAGATTAAATAATAGAAGCTCCTCATAGTGTATTCAATAAATGCCTTAACTGATTTTTTAGTTAAGGCATTTTAGTTTAAATCAGAATATAATATCGCCTACCCGATAGCAATATTATCTATTCAATGTGATTTCTGAAGTAATTTATCAGTAAATAGTTCCATCTGTAAAGAACCATCTTGTTTTTCAATTTAAATAGTTGAAATAAACAAACATGTTGTTTCCGCATTGCATATTTTAAGTTTCATTATCTTTTTTCTTTTCATTTAATCTTTTCTTTATGTTTAAATGTATTGAGGGATAAATAATTTAATCGCAAATTCAAAACAATATCCTAATTGTTGAAGCGGGTAATTTGTCTCTTACAGTTATTGCCATTAATATACAATATAATGATGTTGCAAACAAATAGCACAAAAG
>DAIQBE010000203.1:0-5939 GCA_036781325.1 Leadbetterella sp.
CTAAAGCATATGAAATAGAAAGAATACGGAGATTCATACCAAAAAACTAAATTTCTAAATAAGTGATGCAAAAATACCGTGAAATCATTTATAAATTAACTATTATTACGCTTCTTGTTTTTACTTCGTTTATCTGTTTTTACAAACTAGACTATTTTCCTATTCGGGTTTTTGATGAATCTCGTCAGGCTATTAATGCTTCAGAAATGTTTGAAAATGGGAAAATTCTTTATACCACATACGACAAAGAAGTAGATTTTTGGAATACAAAACCTCCCTTGCTGATTTGGATGCAAGCTGGGCTAATGCATGTAGTTGGAGTAAACGAAATAGCTATTCGATTGCCTTCCGCTTTAGCAGGTTTAGGATTAAGTATTTTATTACTCTGGATTAGCATTCGCTATCTTAAGAGTTACTGGGTGGGAATATTAAGTGTCCTTTGCTTATTTTCCTGTAGTGGGTTTGTAACTATTCATGCCTTAAAAACAGGCGATTACGAAGCATTACTTACATTTTTAAGCTTTTCTTTAGTTTTATTTATTTATGTTTATTTCGAAACTAACAATATAAAATATCTAGTATATAGCAGTATAGCGGTTACATTGGCCATATTATGCAAAGGGATTGCTGGCTTACTTTTTTTACCAGGTATTTTACTTTATGTTTTGTACAAAAGAAAATTATTTTATCTTTTACAAAATAAGCATTTTTGGATTTGTTTTTTAATACCTTTAGTTTTTGGCATTGGCTATTATCCCCTTCGGGAATGGGTCACTCCGGGTTATCTTGAGGCTATTTGGAACAATGAACTTGGAGGAAGATATAGCCAAGTAAACGAAGGTAATTCGGGTTTATTTAGGTTTTATTTTGATATATTAGTTAGCTATAAATTTGGTAGAATACTTTTTGTATTGGCTGCTTTTTCATTGCCTTTGGCGTTATTTACAGGTTTTTTTAGAAATTTTAGTGTATTATTACATGTAGTTTTTTTAAGTTTTCTTTCTGTTATTTCATTTTCAGAAACTAAGCTGATTTGGTATATAGTTCCTGCTTTTCCCCTATTAAGCTTGATGTCATCTATTACGGTTGTTATTATCTTTTTAGTTATAAGTAAATTCATATCAAACTTTTATTTTAAGATCGCTTTTTTCTCTCTGTCAATTATCTTTTTGTTTGGGTTTAAATTGAAAAAAGTTGTAACTGAAACTATTCAGCCCATAGACCCAGAACCACATAACTATGTATTGGCCAATCATTTTAGGGATGCTTTAAAGGGAAAACATACCATTGACCCATCTTATACTTTTGTGAATTTTGAGCATTATTATCCTCATTATAAATTTTACTTGAAAGAATTGAATGCCGAAAACTTGGTGATTAAAAACTTCAATGAATTAAATACTGATTTTCCACCAAAAATTGCAACAGGCATTGATATTCTTTCAAAAAACATAGAAAATTCTTTAGTGGCGAAAAAAGTGAAAACTATAAAAGAATTTAATTATTATCATGTTTTAGAAATTCCTCCATTTGAAAAAAATAAATTAACAAATTTTGAAATTGAAAAATACCAATTCAATAAGCAAGGTTTTGCGGTAGTTAGAAATTCAAAAGATCCTAAGCGAATAGTTGTAGTTTCAAAATTCCCTACTTCCATAGCCGAAGGCTCTTTCTCTTTCTATTTTCAAACCGTAAATAATGATATAAGACAAACAGAGGTCGTAGAGTTTAAAAAATGGGATGGAATAAACTTTGAAGGAAGTTCTTATAGGTTCATCCAACTTTTTGGAGATGCAGAACAGGTCTTGTTTGTTCAAAAAAATGAGGGTAAGGAGGTTTGGAAAAGCGAACAAAAATTTTAAATTTCTTCTTTGTAGATTTTAATATGAGCATGTTTTTTGAAGCCTTTTTAATTTCTTTCCACATCTTTTGGTTTTCTATAGAGTTCATACAATAATACGATTATTGCTATAACAAAGATACAGGAGACAAAAAGTGGCTGGAAGAAAAAGTACGTGTAGGGTGTGATGTCGCTTTTTAATAATTTCGATCCATTCTCAATATTTAAAAAATAGGCAATGCTCAATAAAACAAAAGCTAGTGGCCTTTTAGTATAAAGGGCATAAACTCCTCCAAAAAGTATAGCGGGGTGTATGTATCTTGAATGCATTTGAGTATTAAAATAGAAGAATACTAAAGGCGTTAATGTGGCCATTAGTATAATTTTTTCTGTAGGAATACTGTTGTATTTTTTTCCTTTTAGTATAATAAATGTTTGTTTTATTAACAGCCAAATGGTAAAGAATAGGCTAATTGAGAATGCCAATAAACCATATTTATTATAACTTCTTCCAAATACCCCTTGCTTATCAAATATTTGATTAGGGTCTTCAAAAAATAGGTACCATACATTAAATGCACCCATACTGACTTTCGGATATTTGCCCATGGATGATTTTACTACTTTTAAAAGAATTAAGAGATCTCCCGAAATGATAAAGGGCAATAAAATTAAAATTTGAAGAATAAAAACTGGAGTAAGCCAAATAATTATATTTTTGAAAGATAAATTATTCCAAATTTCAGGAAAAATTAATAGACCAATTAAGGGTAAAAATATAATTGCTTGTAGCTTAAAATTTATTGCTAAAACTATAAAAAAGACACTTAAACTTATTTTCTTTTTTAAACCATAAAGTAGGGAAATGAACACCATACAAGTATATATGCCATCAACCTGTCCGTAAATTACATTGTTATAGAAATATGCTATATTTAATAGTATAAATAAAGTAGCTAGGAAGGCTGATTCTTTAGTTTTATATTTGGTTTTAACAAAACTGTAAACTAAATAGGCACTAAAAACATCAAAAAGTAGCGTAACATATTTCAATGAATTGATATTCAAGACTACATTTTCAGCAGTTCCTTGAGTTTTTCCGTACAGAAACAGTATATATTGGAAGATTGGAAGATAATCTATTCCAAATTTATAGATATTTTGAAGTCCATTTGCAAAGATGTAGTTTGACCATGAAGTGAAGCATATTTTGTCAAATCCACCAGGTCCGCTATCCGGCATAAATGCAACAAACAAAATTAAAATCAACAAATATGCTGGTATTATTTTTTTGTCTTCTTTAATTTTCGAAATAATTTTTTTCATTAAGAAATCGCTTAATTTTTTGTTTTGATTTATGCCTTAAACTATCTTTTATATTAATTTTTTAGTTTTTCCCATTATTTATTGGAGATTCGTTTTATTTTCTTACAATATTATCGGCTTAGCATTGGAAATCAAAGTTTTTTTTATTTGATTTTTTTTTACTTTCCAATTCCCTTTAAAAAGTAGAAAGAGTCAATTTGAATTTGACTCTTTCTATTACTTTTTACTATATTGATATTTAGGATTATAGCACCTGTTCTTATAATTCTATTTTATTCATGCGTGGTACTAATAGGTGCATGATT
Source organism: Leadbetterella sp. (assembly GCA_036781325.1). GTDB lineage: Bacteria > Bacteroidota > Bacteroidia > Cytophagales > Spirosomataceae > Leadbetterella. The sequence goes on from DAIQBE010000203.1 coordinate 3,472, forward strand.
AACCAAGCCAATAAATATGCTCCACCACAAATTGCAAACATGATGTAATAAGCTGTTTCTATCTGACCTATGCTACGGTAATACACGAACATATTTTTTTGTACCGCCCAAGTAAGTAATATTCCTCCTAATCCACCTGCCATTCCTCCAATGCCCGTTACCGAACCTGTTGCTTTTTTGGGGAACATATCAGAAACTGTTGTAAATATATTTGCACTCCAGGCTTGATGAGCTGCCGCTGCTATTCCTATTACTAAAACTGCTAACCACATATTTATCTTTCCAGCTGCTTGAGATAATATGACAGGCAAAACAAAGAAGGCAAAAATTAACATTGATGTTTTTCTAGCTTTAAATGCTGGCATGTTTCTATTTATTAATGCCATAGGTAAGTATCCACCACCCACACTTCCTATTGTTGAAATAATATAAACAACGGCAACTGGAATTGAAATTTCAATTAAAGTCAATTTATATTCGCTTTGGAGAAAATCTGGTAACCAAAAAAGATAAAACCACCATACAGGGTCAGTTAAGAATTTTCCTAATGCAAATGCCCAAGTTTGTCTAAAACCTAATAATTTTATCCATGGAACTTTCTCTTCTTTTATTTTCTCATCTATTTGTTGATCTTCCAAATCTGAATGTATATAATCAAATTCTTCTTTACTTAATTTTTTCGAATCTGCTGGAGAAGTATAATACATTTGCCAAAGAATTAACCAAATAAACCCAATAAGCCCTGTTAAAATAAATGCCCATTGCCAACCCCAATATAATGCAATTAATGGAACTGTCAATGGTGCTACTATAGCACCTATGTTAGTACCTGAGTTAAATATTCCAGTTGCCAAGGCTCTTTCTTTTTTTGGAAACCACTCGGCAGTCGATTTTATAGCAGCAGGGAAATTTCCAGCTTCTGTAACGCCTAAAGCTGCTCTAGCTATCATAAAACCAAAAGCAGAGTTGGCAAATGCGTGTCCTATTGCGGCTAAACTCCACAAACCGGTGGCCATTGCATACCCTTTCTTGGTTCCAAGCTTATCTACTACCCTTCCTGCTATTATCATTCCGAAAGAATAGAATAACTTAAAGGCAATTTCAATGTTTGCATAGTCTCCGTCGTCCCATTTGAGCTCAGTAGAAAGTACAGATTTTAATAAACTTATTACTTGTCTATCTAGATAATTTACAGTTGTTGCAAAAAATACGAGTGCACAAATAGTCCAGCGATAATTTCCAATTTTTTTGTTCATAAGGTTGATTGTTAAGGTTAAATGAAGGCAAAAAGGCTCTTCACTTTATTTTTGAATTCTTCTAAATTTCCAAAATCTTTAAACAGTTGGGAACCCAAGCCAACGGCATTGGCTCCAGCTCCAAACCATTCTTTTAAACTTTCTTCCGTAGGCTCTACTCCGCCAGTTACCATAATTTTTAAGTCTGGCATGGGGCCTCTTAGTGCTTTTACGTAAGCTGAACCCAGGATATTTCCAGGGAATATCTTAACCATTTCTGCTCCCCAAGCCTGAGCTTGATAAATTTCAGTAGGAGTCATGACTCCCGGAATCCATGCAATATCATAATTTTTGCAAACTTCTGCAACTTCTAGGGTGGTACCTGGCTGTACAATAAAGTCAGCTCCCAATTTTATAAAACTTTCGGCGGTATTTTTATCCACTATTGTTCCAATTCCAAGTATCATTTCTGGGCAATTTTCTTTAACAAAAGGGACCAATTGTTTGAATACCTCCATAGCTTTTTCCCCTCGGTTAGTAAATTCAAAAACTCTTATTCCTCCTTCATAGCAAGCCGAAATTACTTTTTTTGTATGTTCTAAATCTGCATTAAAATAAACAGGCACCAATGGCTTTGCCAATACCAAATTCAATATTTCTTTTTTCTTCATACTTTTAATTCATTTTCAAGAAGTATTTCTTTTACATCTTCAATGGTTTGGTTTGTAAAATCTCCAACTTCATTTAACTTCCCTATGGCTGCAGCAGCTGCGAAATCAATTATTTCTTGGGAAGAAAATTTATTGAAATAGCCGTATAATAGCCCCCCCATAAAACAGTCTCCACTTCCTACCTTATCAACCACTGTTTCTTTTTGAAACTCTGGTGAGACGTATAGCTGGCTATCTTGAAACAATGTGGTGAAATAACTTATTCCATTTTGTTTATAATCGAATCTAAATGTATTTGCCACATATTTACAAGATTTAAATTTTTGAATAATTTCCTCTGATGTTCTCTTTGCATGTTGTATATAATCGTGACTATTTGCATTATTTTTTTCAATTTCAGAGTCAATAGAAATACCTAAAAGTTTGTTGGCAGCCCAAAGATTTCCCATTATTAAGTCACAATAAGAAGCTAATTCAGGCATTATATCTACGGGGTCTTTGCCATACTTCCAGAGTTTCGCTCTATAATTTAAAGAGCTTCACCGATCATATTCAATTGGAT
>DAIQBE010000204.1:0-1317 GCA_036781325.1 Leadbetterella sp.
CTGTGCCTTTTCCTGTAGGCTTGGTGGTAAAAAACGGTTGAAATATTTTTGATTTAGCATCTTTTGGAATGCCTGTTCCGTTGTCTTTTACGATTATTTTTACCCATTTTTTTTCTAAAATAGTTGCAATATTTACCAATGGTCTATAGGTGCCTTCCTGTGAAATTGTACCATCTTTAATACCTTCTTCTTTTTGTTGTACCGCATAGAATGCGTTGCTAATTAAGTTCAAAAGCACACGTCCAAAATCTTGGGGAAGTATTTCCATCTGTGGCAATTTTTCCTCAAAGCTGGTGCTAAAATCAGAATTGAAACTTTTGTCCTTGGCTCTTAAACCATGATAACTCAATCTAAGATATTCATCGCAAAGTTCATTAATATCTGTAAGTTCTTTTTGGCCAGAACTGGTTCTAGAGTGTTGTAACATGCCTTTTACTATACTACTTGCACGTTTTCCATGATGGTTAATTTTCTCTAAGTTTTGGGAAATATCTTTCAATAAATCGTTTATTAACTCTTCATCCTCATCTTTTTGTAAAACCGAAGTGTTATTTTCATTAGCATTGGCTTTTTTGTTTTTTATTTCTTGAAGTTCTTGAATTAGCTCTACATTTAGTTCTGAAAAATTATTTACAAAATTCAAAGGATTCTGTATCTCGTGGGCAATTCCGGCAGTTAGTTCTCCCAAAGATGCAAGTTTTTCAGATTGAATCAATTGATTTTGAGTAGCTTTCAACTCTTCAAGGGTGTGTTCGAGTTCTTCTTTTTGTTTGAGTATCTCCGAAGTTCTTTCATTTACCAACACTTCTAATTTTTCGTTTTCACTTAGAATAATTTTATTTTTTTCCTCTTCTTTTTTTAGTGCTTTTTGTTGATTTCGAGCACTTACTCCATAGCCCACCATCCAGAAAAAGCTACCTAGAAAAACTACATCAACTACAGCTTTTACTTCTTTTAGGAATTCTAAATTCAAAAACATTAATAGATTATGTATACAGCTTATAGCAAAAAAAGGAAAAATTGCTTTTTGTAAGATGTTAGCGAGGTTATTGCTTTTTAAAAGCCAAAGCAAGTATACCATGAAGCCGATAATGCCAATCCATAAAAAATTAAAGCTTGCTTCAAATTTTTCACCAAAATATTTAGTAATACCAAACAAAATGGGTATTCCAAAAAAAGCAAGCATTTTTATAAATGGATCTAAAGTGGGGAGTGTTTCTTCGGTTTTTAAATTTTTACGAATAAAATTTAATAGAATTAAGCATGTTAAAAAATACAACATGATTGTATGGGGTTTAATTTTGTATATTTCATAAA
>DAIQBE010000204.1:1417-5896 GCA_036781325.1 Leadbetterella sp.
ATTTTACAAGTTATGAAATAAATTCAAATTGAAAAAAAATGACTAGAATTTTATCAAATCAAGACTTAGCACCAAAACCCAAATTATAGCAAAACTTAATACCAATGAAAGGTTTACTAAGGTGCCTGCAACCCTAGTATCAAATTCAAATTCATCGGAGAACGGAAGTATGGTCATTCCTAATGGCAATATGACTAAGATCATTAACACACTTCGCATAAGGGAGGGCTCCAAATAAAAATACAAAGCAAAACAAAATAGTAATCCAAAAAAATAGCGAATCAAAAGCACCTTAGATATCTCCTTTAGTTGGGCTTTGTTGAGTTCAAAACTGAGGTATATTCCCATTAGAAGTAAAACCAAAGCTTTGTTTGCTTTCGCTAAAACCTCTAGGAAATCAAACGCAATTTGAGGTACTTCAACATGTGTAATATTCAGAAAGAGGCCAATCATCATGCCTGTTACGGGTGGCAAAGAGAAAACACGAATCACTATTTTTCGTAAGTTAATTCCTTCTTTTCCTTTATTTGCAAAATAATTTCCAATAGGGTACACCACACCAAAAATCATTATGGTATTACCTATGTCAAACATAACTGCATATAAAATGGCTTGTGTGCCCCAAATGCCTTCAATAAGTGGGAATCCAAAAAGGCCAACATTTAATCCGCCGGATGCCATCAATAGAATACCTCGTAACTTCAATGGTTTATTTTTAAAAGCTAGCCAAGCCACACCAATAGAAAATGCCCCCAAAAGCAAGCATAAAAGTGGAATTAGCATTAAATTGTATTGCAGCTTTACCCTAGCAGTAGAAATAATCATTAATGCTGGGAAGGTAGTATGCATTAGGAATTTAGAAATAACTTTTCCTTCTACTTCTGTAATGTAGTTGAATTTTTTGATTAAAAAGCCCATAGTTATTAGGGCAAAAGTGATTATAAATACAAAATTTGCTTGAAGCATGAACAGCTTATTAATCAGAAAATATAAAGCAAATATAGATTTTTGTTTTAATATTTGAGAATGAAAATTCAAGAGAAAGTATTTTTTAGTTATTCTCCATACTTTTCATCCTCTTTTATTATTATTTTTAAACTTTGATAAATAAGAATTTTGAAACACTATATAGCCCATATAGCCTTGCTTGTTAGAGATTATGACGAAGCAATCGCTTTTTATACAAAAAAGCTACATTTCGATTTAATAGAAGACACCACTTTATCTAATACCAAAAGATGGGTGTTGATTGCCCCAAAAGGATCTAAAGAATGTAAAATACTTTTAGCTAAGGCGGTAGGAGAGACCCAAAAAGCTGGAATAGGGAATCAGTCTGGAGGTAGGGTATTTTTATTTCTTTCTACCGAAAATTTTGAAAGAGATTACGAAAATCTGCTTGAAAATAACATAAAAATAATAAGAGAACCCAGTGTTGAAGATTATGGAAAGGTTTGTGTTTTTGAGGACTTGTACGGAAATCTTTGGGATTTAATTCAATATTTTTAAATATATAAGCCATACTTTCGGCTTTATTTTGCTTAATTTTATTTTATCATAAATTTTATAAAAATGCCTTACCTTAAAATTAAAGATTATAACTATTATTATGAAGAGCATGGACAAGGCTCCGAGATTTTAGTTTTTTCTCATGGCTTGTTGTGGAGCAGCAAAATGTTTCAAAAACAGATAACTTTTTTTTCTAAAAACTTCCGAATCATTTGTTACGATCACAGAGGACAAGGGCAATCGGAAAGTACAAATACAGGGTATGATATGGAGGCCCAATACCAGGATGCCGCTGAAATTATAGAGCAACTTCAGCTTGGGAAAGTTCATTTTTTAGGGCTTAGCATGGGTGGTTTTATAGGTATGCGTTTAGCTGCGAGAAGACCAGACCTAATTAAATCGCTGATTCTTTTAGAAACCTCTGCTCTGCCTGAACCCTTTGCATTTAAATATAATTTACTAAACTTCATTGTGAAAATTTTCGGAATTTGGGCGGTTAAAAAACCAGTAATGAAAATAATGTTTGGTACTGATTTCTTAAATGATAAAAAAAGGGAATCGGAGAAAATATTTTGGGAAACAGAACTTATGTCTAATAAAAAAAATATTGTCAAAGCGGTACAAGGGGTTATTGATAGAAAAGGAATCGAACAAGAACTTTCTTCTATTGAATGTCCAACTTTGGTTCTTGTTGGTGACCAGGATGTTGCCACAGTACCCGCAAAAGCCGAATTTATAAATGCCCAAATCCAAAATTCAAAATTGGTGTATATAAAAGGAGCGGGGCACTCCTCTTGCATTGAAGAGCCCGATCAGGTAAATAAGGCTATTCAAGTTTTTTTAAACAGTTTAACAAAATAGGTACGTTTAAAATTAGATTTTATGAAAATGAAAACGCTATTTTTGGTATTTTTTTGTAACTATATTTCGGTCTTTTCTCAAGGGCCCAAAATATTGGTGGTTACCGCACACCCAGACGACGAAACCATGTTTCCTGCCACGCTTTTTAAAATTACGCATGAACTAAAAGGGACAGTAGATCTGGCCTTAATTACGGATGCATCAGGGGGGTATAACGGTTTGGTGGCTTCTAGTTATTATGGTTTAGAACTCACAGACTCTGCCACAGGGCGATTTCATTTACCATTGCTTCGAAAAAAAGAACTCCTTTGTTCGGGAGAAATCATAGGCGTAAGAAATTTCTTCTTTTTTGATCAGATTGACGATTTTTATCAATTAGATCCTAAACCATTTTTTGAAGGCAAACGTTGGGATATGTCCTATTGTGAAAAAAAATTAGATAAAATTTTAGCGGAAGGAAATTATGATTATGTTTTTTGTTTAATTCCTAGTGCTGAACAACATGCTCATCATAAAACTGCATCTATTTTGGCTTTAAGGGCTGTTTCACGGATAAATATGGGTAAAAAACCAATAATTTTGGGAGGTAGGTCTTTAAATAAAAACTACACCTATACATTCTCAGAATTAGAAGGTTTTGCTGAAACAAAAATATTGGAAAAAGCTCCTGTTTTTTATTTTGACAGGTCTTTTGGCTTTGGCGAAAATCAAAAACACAGCTACATGATAGTTGCTGATTGGGTTAAGGCTTGTCATAAATCACAGAGTGGAGACATGAATAGCTCTATGCATAAAGGAGATTTAGAAACTTTTTGGTATTTTAAAAGTAATGGTAGTGAAAACGTTGAAAAGACGAATCAATTTTTTGAAAAAATCCGAAATTCAGGCTTTGCCACTAAGTAAATTATAAAAACCCTAAACTAAATTTAAATGCTAGATAAAACCATAAATGTAAAAGTTTCGAAAGTTATTAAATTTATAACACAGCTTTTTGAAAAAGGCGGATTGGCACGACTTAAAGCGGAATCCATAGCTAGAATACTTGTTGAAGCCGACTTGCTAGGGCATAGAACGCATGGACTTGCTTTAGTGAAGAACTATTTTGAGGAATTAGAAAAAGGTGGAATGGAATCTCAAAAAGAGTACGAAGTTTTAAATTTTACCAGTACTACCCAGCTTTGGAATGGCAATTACCAGCCAGGAACATGGTTAGTGGAAGAGGCTATTGAAGTGGCTGCTGGTATTGCAAAGAATGAAGGTATTGGCACCATAGTAATTCAAAAATCACATCATATTGGTTGCTTGGCCGCCTATTTAGAGGCGGTTACAGCTAAGAAATTAATGATAACCTTGGCATGCTCTGATCCAAGAAATAAAACCGTAGCCCCTTTTGGAGGTTTAGAAGGGGTATATTCTCCAAATCCAATTGCATTGGGTATTCCTACCAACAGCATTCCCATATTAATGGATGTAAGCCTATCTACAACAGCCAATGCGGTAGTGGCTAGGGCTGCTAAAAATAAGGAGGTTTTAGGCGGAGATTGGTTATTGGATAAAAATGGAAATGCCACAAATGATCCTTCCTTGTTTTTTCAAGACCCACCAGCCTCACTTTTGCCTCTTGGCGGGCTAGATTTAGGCTATAAAGGATTTGCTCTCGGTATAATGATTGAAGCAATGACCAATGCTTTGGGCGGGTATGGCAGGTCAGATGAGCCTACGCGTTGGGGTGCATCGGTGTTTTTGCAGGTAATTGATCCTGAAAAGTTTAGCGGAGAGAGTTATTTTTTACGAGAAATGGAAAGCTTTAGAAATGCATGCATACATTCAAAACAAATAGACAAAGATAAAAAAATAAGAATGCCAGGGGAAAGAGGTTTGGAACTAAAGGAAAAACAACAAAAAAATGGACTTGAGATTTCAAATGAATTAATAAATGAACTCAATAAATTAGGAGAAAAATTTCAATTAAGTATATTAGAATGATTTTTTGAGAGCATAGATTTTTTGTGTAATCCAATTATTCAAACCCCTCTTAATCGTTTTATTTTAATTAAAGTATTTAATTTTTTAAATTAGCAATTATGAACACCCTCAAACTACTTGTTTTTC
>DAIQBE010000205.1:0-5895 GCA_036781325.1 Leadbetterella sp.
GTTTTTTCTATAAAAATTAGCAGAGTTTTTTTATGCTTGTTTCCCAATCCAAAATTCTCGCATAGCAGACCATTTTTTATTTCTTAAAAGCTGTCGCCTACTATTGAGAAATATTTATGAAAAAGCAATGTTAAAAGTTTTGGAAGGTGATCTTGGGATGTTAGGTATTGTTTTAGCTTCTTTACTCTTGCTCGCAATCCTAAGTAATAAAACGGGCTGTTCCACAAAGTTTCACAAAGGTTTCACAAAGTTTCACAAAGGGTAACTATATAAATTTTTGTGTTTTTTGTGCTTCTTCGTGCTCTTTGTGTACTAATTTCCAATGGGTGATTTTGGAAACCCCACCAAAGGTGTCATTTCTCAAAATGAATATTTAATGAAGGCTTTCCTGAAACTTTTGTTTTAATTCTGCTAATTTATCTACTAAACAGATGGGTTTTATTTATCAAAATCCGCATCAATTCACCACATTGTTAGGTTTCCCAGAAAGAAAATTGGCCAAGTTTTGATAAACAATTTCCATTAGTCTTTTTCGAGATTCAAGCGTTCCCCAGGCAATATGAGGGCTTATTTTGCAGTTTTTGGCAGCTAACAGTGGATTATCATTGGTGGGAGGTTCTACACTCAAAACGTCTAGATATGCACCCGCTATTTTTCCAGTATTTAGCGCATCGGCCAGCTCGGTTTCGTTCACTAAGGGCCCTCGGGCAGTATTTATTAAAACTGCCGAGGCTTTCATTTTCGAAAGACTTTCTGCGTTTATAAAACCTTCATTATCTGAAGTTAGCGGGCAGTGTAAACTTAAAAAATCACTTTCGCTTAAAATAGTTGCTAAATTCACTTCCGAAATATTTTCTGGAACGGCACCAAAAGGAGTTTTTTTATGTACCAAAACTTTCATTTCAAAAGCCAAGGCTATTTGGGCTACTTTTTTGCCAATATCGCCATAGCCTATCAGCCCTAAAGTTTTGTCTTTCAGCTCCATTAATGAATAATCGAAATAACAGAAATCAGGGTTTTTGACCCATTTTTGAGGATTATCGTGTTCCGCCAATCGATTGGAGAATGCCAAAATCATGGCGAATACCTGTTGGGCTACGGAGTTGGAGCTATAATTTTTTGCGTTGGTTACTGTGATGCCCAGTTCTTTAGCGGCTACTATGTCTACGACGTTATATCCAGTGGCTGTAACTCCAATATATTTAAGATGAGGAAGTTGCTTTAAAATGGCACTGTCTAATTTAACTTTGTTGGTGAATAGGATGGTAGCCTCTTTTCCTCTTTCTACAACTTGCTCGGGCAAAGTTCTGTCAAACCACTGAAAATCTCCGAAGGTTTTAAAAATGTTTAAATCTATTTCTTCTGGATTTACAGTGTGGGCATCTAAATAGACAATTTTCATAGAAAGCAGTATTAAATCTAAACCACAAACTAAAGTAAAATTCCCTAAAATTTTAATCTTTTAAACTATTAAATTTTGGCTAAGTAAATTTTTGTGCGTAATCCCTAATTTTTTAGCATCAAATTTGCTATAAATAAAATTTTACTAAGATATAATTATTTTATTTTTCGGTAGAATAATTTATATTTGTGGAGTGCATTGGTGCAAAATTCTTTTCAATGCCTAAACTTTTGTTAAGTTTCAATGTCAAAACAAAAACTATCGACTCTAAAATGGTATCTTTCACGTCATTCAGCCCTCAAAAGTTTACTGGTGCAATTGATGATTTAGCGCTTAAGCATCTATTGAAACGCACCTTATTAGGTTTTACAATCGGTGAATTTAAAAAATTCAAATCTAGAAGCCTCACCAGTATTATAGACGAATTGGTGGCCCCAAACCCCACGCCACCACCCCCGGTTAATTTTTATGAAAGCGTACAAAAAGATACTACTGGAGTGGCTTTAGGCAGTACTTGGGTGAATGCTACGTATGGAGACGGCAACATTAATTTCAGGAGACGGCAATCTTTAAGAGCTTGGTGGTTAGACCAAATGCTTTTTCAAAAGAATTCCATAGAAGAGAAAATGATTTTGTTTTGGCATAATCATTTTGCTACTGAAATTTCTGCTTACGATGACGCCCGTTACGGTTTTAAGCATCATAGCGTAATGAGAAAATTTGCTTTAGGGAATTTTAAAGATTTTGTAAAAGCCATATCCATTGATCCTGCCATGCTGGTATATTTAAATGGCATAAGAAATTCAAAAACAGCTCCAGACGAAAACTATGCTCGTGAACTTCAAGAATTGTTTACGATAGGAAAAGGGCCCAATTCCAAATATACCGAAGACGACGTAAAGAGTGCGGCTAAAGTTTTGACAGGTTACAGAGTTACAAGAGACACGCAGGTTACCACATTTGCCGATGGCTCTCATGATACTACAGACAAAGTGTTTTCTGCGTTTTATGGTGGCAAAATTATAAAAGGAAGAACAGGCCAGGATGGTCAAAAGGAATTGGATGATCTTTTAGCCATGATTTTCCAACAGCAAGAAGTGAGCTTATTCATGGTTAGAAAGTTATACACCTTTTTCTTCCATTATGATATTACCGAGGAAGCAGAAACACAGTTCATAGCTCCTTTAGCCAAAATATTTAGAGATAGTAATTATGAGATGATACCGCTTTTAAAGGCCATGTTTTCTAGCATTCACTTTTTTGATCCAGAGCTTAGAGGTGCAATAATAAAGAGCCCTATAGACCACATGGTGGGCACCACCAGGCTATTAGAACCTGTTTGGCCCTCAAAAACTGATGCCTTGTATGAGTATTATCTTTTTGGAAATGATTTATTAGGAGCATCTGATCGAAGTCAGCAGGTATTAGGAGATCCTCCTAATGTTGCAGGGTGGCCTGCTTATTACCAAGCCCCGGTTTTTCATGAAATTTGGATAAATACCACCACTTTTCCTGAAAGAGTAAAGTTTACGGAAAGTTTTGTGAAAAATGGATATACCCGAAGTGGTAAAACGGTTAAAGTGGATTTAATGAATTTCATTAAAAAGTTGGATAACCCCCAAGACCCTAATAAGTTATTAAATGAATTGGATTTTTGGTTTTTTCAAACTCCAATATCTCAAACATTAAAAAATCAGTTAAAAACAGATATTCTTTTGGCGGGTCAAGCTTCTGATTATTATTGGACAGATTTGTGGCAAGAATTTTTAACTAAACCTACCACTAGCAATACGAATTTGGTGACAACCAGGTTAAGAAGCCTTTTTGTTTATTTACTATCACTTCCAGAATTCCAATTATCATGAAGAATATCAACAGAAGAAATTTCATAAAGAATGCAGGATTGGGAGCCATGTTGCCCATGTTTTTAGATAAACACAATCTTTTAAGCTATGGCAATATTAGTGAAAGTTTAATGGCTACCGACAATGTATTGGTGGTGATTCAGCTATCTGGAGGAAATGATGGATTAAATACGGTTATTCCGATAAATCAATACAGTAAGTACAAAGCCGCCAGGTCAAATATTGCTATTGCAGAGGACAAATTGTTAAAGATTCCTCAAACCGATACCATTGGATTAAATCCTGGTTTATTGGAGTTTTCTCAAATGATGGCAGATGGAAAAGGGGCCATAGTGCAAGATGTGGGCTATCCAAATCCAAATTTCTCCCATTTTGTAGCTACAGATATTTGGAACACGGCCTCTAGTTCAAACAATATTGCTGAAAGTGGTTGGGGAGGAAGATATCTTTCCTTAGAGCATCCCAATTTTCCTCAAGGATACCCCAATACTAAATTTCCTGACCCTTTGGCTATCCAAATAGGTTCGGTAGTTACCACTGCTCTTCAAGGGCCGATATATAACATGGGAATGTCTATTTCGGACCCTACCAATTTTTATCAGTTATTAAGCAATGCTGTAGAGCCTACTCCCAACACACTTGCGGGTAAAGAATTGTCTTATCTTAGAGAGATTTCAAAACAAACCAACAAATACGGCGAATCTATAAAGGCTGCTGCATTAAAAGTTACGCAACAACAAACGTATCCAAATCAAAGTTTAGCAAGCCAATTAAAAATCGTGGCTAGGCTAATTGGCGGAGGCTTAAAAACTAAGATTTATTATGTTCGCCTGGGTGGTTTTGATACGCATAGCAATCAAGTAGAGGCCGCCGATACTTCCACTGGGGCGCACACCAATTTGTGGAAAAACATTTCCAGCTCTATTAAAGCTTTTCAAGATGATTTAAAGTTTCTTGGTGTGGCCGATAAAGTTTTAGGAATGACCTATTCAGAGTTTGGTAGAAGGGTGATGTCTAATGCGTCTTCTGGTACAGATCATGGAGCTGCCGCTCCTATGTTTTTCTTTGGAAATAAAGTGAGCGCCGACTATTTTGGAAAAGCCACTCCATTGCCAGATGTGCCCAAATCAGGAGATAATGTGACCATGCAGTATGATTTCAGGTCGGTGTATGCCTCAATTTTAGAGCATTGGTTTTGTGTGGATTCTAATCAATTAAAAGATATACTCTTTCAGAATTTCCAGTCTTTACAATTGGTAGACCCAAGTGTTTGTGGCAAAGTACTATCTAATGAGCCAGTGAGCACCGCAAGCCGATTGAATGCTTTTCCGAATCCGGTTATAGATAATGCAACTTTTAGTTTTGAATCTAAGGGGGGGCATTGCATGGTACAGATTTTTAATATGAGAGGAATTGAAGTAAGCAAGCCTGTGGACAACAATTATGACCAAGGAAAACATGAGATTACAGTACCTTTCCATGGTTTTGCTCAAGGCACTTATATGGTTCGTTTTCAAAACAATGTATACCAAGAAATTAAGAAGGTGGTGAAGCTGTAATAAAGTGTTTTTTGGGTTTAAACTTCAAATTAAAAGGTTCAGTAAAATTTCTTTTTGCTGAACCTTTCTTTTTAAAAACCTTTCTTAAAAGTTTGGGGGCTTTTGCTTTTTTTTTTGAATATTTTTAAGAATTAAAGGAATTTTAGGCTATGAAATCTTCCAATCTCAAACTCCAGCAGTTTCCATTTCAGGTGAAATCTTCTTTACTAGACCTTGTAGAACTTTTCCAGGGCCACATTCAGTAAAATGAGTAGCTCCGTCAGCTACCATATTTTGAACACTTTGTGTCCAACGAACCGGAGCCGTTAGTTGGTGAATTAAGTTTAGCTTGATATGTTCTATGTCTGTAAAGGGTTTCGCACTCACGTTTTGATAAATTGGGCAAATTGGTGTATGGAAAGTTGTATTTTTTATGGCTTCCGCCAATTCCTCACGAGCAGGTTCCATCAATGGCGAATGAAAAGCACCACCCACTTGTAAAACTAAGGCCCTTTTTGCACCGGCCTCTTTCATTTTTTCACATGCTATGTTTATTCCCTCTATACTGCCAGAAATTACCAATTGTCCTGGACAATTATAATTGGCTGCCACTACTACTTCACCCGTTTCGGTTTGAACTTTTGCACAAACTTCTTCCACTTTTTCGTCAGATAGATTTAAAACTGCGGCCATGGTAGAAGGATTTAACTCACACGCTTTTTGCATAGCATCGGCTCTTTTTGCTACTAATCTAAGACCATCTTCAAACGACAAAGCACCTGCTGCCACCAGAGCTGAAAACTCCCCTAAAGAATGTCCTGCCACCATATCTGGCTTAAAATTTTCTATGGTGGAAGCTAATATCACGGAATGCAGGAAAACTGCAGGCTGGGTAACATTGGTTTGTTTGAGTTCATCTTCCGTGCCTTCAAACATTATTTTGGTAATTTCAAATCCTAAAATTTCGTTGGCTTTATTAAAAAGCTCTTTGGCCTTTTCGTTAGTTTCGTACAGTTCTTTGCCCATTCCACTAAACTGTGCTCCTTGGCCCGGAAAAACATATGCATTCATATCAAAAGATTAATTTTGT
>DAIQBE010000206.1:0-5885 GCA_036781325.1 Leadbetterella sp.
GAAGGAGCTAAGGGTTTGTTTAAAATATGGATAATATAACCATATTTTTCAAATTTTTTATTCTCTTTTGCCCCGCCTTCAAAATTCAAATAATCAATTTTCATATTGTGTTGTTCATCATTTTGAATATGTACTTCTGTAATAGGCTTTTCTGTTTTGTTTTTTAACCAAAAATAACCTTCGGCAGTAAAATCGCGACTGGAAGGATATATATCAACTTTCAGATTAACGTCAATAATTTTAGGCTGAGGAATGTTTTCAAATTTCTTCAAAGCCTTTTCGTAGTTTACTCTTTTCTTTTCACCTTCTTCAATGGTGGCATAATCGTTTAATTTGTTTGTATTATAAAAAATATAGCATCCAGTTAAAATGGTAGATAACAAAGCAAAAATACCAAGAGTTATTATTGGCCTACTAAGTCTAAGTTTTCCAACTTTCAAACGAGTTTTCATAATAGATTCAGACCCTCGAACCGACAAAACCACTGATAATATAAAGAATACTATTACCATAGACATCCAATAAAGCTTCATCCAAGAGAACGAAGTAATAAAATGTCCAAATTTATTCATATCAGAATATCCTCCAAGTCTTCCACTACCAAACATAAATAGGGGATGCTGAATACCCGCAGCACCTAAAAAGAAAGTCAATAAAAAAAATACAAACATCATTGCAAAACCTATGAATTTATTATTGGCCATTACTTGTACAAAAAAAGATAAAAGCGTGTACAACAAAACAAAGGATAGTGTACTACTAAATATAGATTGAAAATAAAGACCCACCTCAAAATTGTAATAGCCATGGGCTGCTTGAACAGCAATGCCCATTAAAATCAGTAAAAACATTATAGCAATATTGATCATCATCATTCCTATAAATTTGGCAGTAAGATTCACCCAATCTTTTACTGGTGTGGCGTCAATTATCAAATGGATATTTGAAATCCGCTCTTTCCAAACCAATTCTCCACTATAAAAAACAATTATGATCAAAAAAAACAGATCAAAACCGTCTAGCATAGCTATGACATTAGCTGTAATCGGATAGGAACTTGTGCCATACATTTTATTGAAATAAAAGGAGTCAACAATAATTTGAACTACACCTACGAAGGCAATTGCCAAAAATGGAACTTCTTTAGTTACCATTTTAAAATAAAAAATTGCTTGTGTCCACAGTTGAGACATATTGGTTGTAAAACCTGCATATTGACCAACCTTTGGAATAATTACCAATTCCGGTTTAATAACTACTTCTAATAATGTTTTTTTATTTCTTTTTTTGAAAATTACATTTCTAACTACATTAAAACTAAATGAAAAATAAGTTGCAACTAATATTAAAAGAGCTATTCCGCACCATACCAATCTATTCCATAATAAAACACCACCTAAAGGCACAATTTGCGAATTTTTTTGAGCTGGCGTCCAATATTCAGTAAAAATACTAAATGCTCTTACGCCAAAAGGATCCAACATTGCAGATAAAGTTTTATTATCAATATCGCTTAAAAGTGTATCTGATACTTGATACAAAACAAATAAAATTATACCCTGTGTATAAATAACAATTGTTGAACGGCTTAAAGCTCCTGCAGCAAAAAATATAGCGCCTTGAATAAATAAATTGCTTATTCCCCAAACCATAAAAGGCTGTAAATAGGACCAAGCATTAAATACCAACATTTCTTTTTCTTTCCAAGATGGATCCCATGGCAAAAATTTGCCAAAGGAATAGCCTGCCATAAAAGCAATCCAAATAGCACAATAAATGAGTATCATTATAAAAAAAGAGCCAAAAAATCTTCCAAACAGATAATCAAATTTTGACATTGTGGTGGAGAACATAAGGGATTCAGTTTTATGCTCAAAATCTCTCAATACAGCCACTCCCATTATAGCGGAGGCAATAAATGTAAAGAAAAACGTCATGATTATTGTCATGAAAGCCAAATTGTAGGGTGAGTTTTCTTTAATTTGACCGCCCGCTATGCCTCCAATTGTAACAAATTTTGAGGTTACAGCAGCAAAACAGAGTAAAAACAAAATTCCAAAATAAATATAGGTTGCAGGTCGGTTTTTACGATAAAAAAACTCAAACCTAATAATTTCTTTAAACATGTCTTTGAAAATTTTAGGGTTTGAATATCAAGATTGTAAAAATATTTTTGAGAAATAAACATCCTCCAAATCAGCCTCTATTGGCTCAAAAAGACCATCGGGATTATGATCAGATAAAACATTTATTACTGGATTGCCTCCAATGAGTTTTTCCGAAATTACTTTAAAGTTTAGTTTATATTCACTTAATTCTTCTTTTTTTATCCTTTTTGACCAAACTTTACCATTCAGATCGGATAAGGCATCTTCAGGTTTTCCTTTAAATAGAACCTCTCCTTTATTAAAAACTGCCATATCTGAGCAAAGTTCTTTTACGTCATCTACAATATGGGTGGATAAAATAACTACCGTATTTTCGCCTAGTTCTGAAAGTAGATTTAAAAATCGATTTCTTTCGGCAGGATCTAAACCAGCGGTAGGCTCATCGACAATAATTAATTTGGGATTAGCCAAAAGAGCTTGTGCTATACCAAATCTTTGCTTCATTCCTCCTGAATAACCTCCTAAATTTTTTTTCCTAGCCTCCCAAAGATTTGTTTTTTGGAGTAAGGCTTCAACCACATTTTTTCTTTCAGGAGCATTAGTAATTCCTTTTAAAATAGCAATATGATTTAATAAGTTTAAGGCACTTACTTTGGGATAAACACCAAATTCTTGTGGTAGATAACCCAAGGTCTTTCTAATCTCATCCTTTTGAGTAAGTACATTGATATCCCCTAAATATATTTCACCAGAATCAGGTTCTTGCAAAGTTGCAATAGTTCGCATTAATGAAGATTTTCCAGCTCCATTAGGCCCAAGAAGACCAAACATCCCCTGATTTATCGTAATGTTAACATCTTTGAGTGCTTGCACACCGTTTGCATAGGTCTTGTTTAAATTTGTAATTTTTAATTGCATAACTAAAAGGGGTTTGTTTTTAGTAATATTGTTTTTGACTTTTAAAATAAAAAAAGACCAAAATTTAGTCTTTTTAAAAAAATGAAAATCTTAAAAAATAAATTGTTATGTTGAAAAAAAAGAGTCTTTTACCTCAACTTTCAAACATTCTACCAAGACCACCTATCACGGAACCACTTTCTTTGCTAGAATTGCCACCATATGGAGATAACCTTTGTATCAATTTAGAAATTGGAAGGGATTGTATCCAAACTTTACCTGTTCCACTTAAAGTAGATAAAAACATGCCTTCACCACCAAAAATCATAGATTTTAAACCACCAGCGCTTTGAATATCAAAGTTGAGCTGAGGCTCATAAGCTACTAAACACCCTGTATCTAACCTTAGAGTCTCATTATTTAATGTTTTCTCAATTACCACACCACCAGAATGCATGAAAACTAAGCCATCACCTTGAATCTTTTCCAAAATAAATCCTTCTCCTCCAAATAGCCCGGCACCAAACTTTTTATTAAAATGAATGGAAATACTGGTTCCCATTGCTGCACATAAAAATGCATCTTTTTGAACAATCAAAGTATTTTGATTGATTAAAGCAAGGTCAACAGCTTTAATGGTTCCTGGATAAGGTGCTGCAAACGCTACCTTCCTTTTTATATTGCCTCTATTAGTAAAATGAGTCATAAAAAGCGACTCGCCCATTAGAATCCTTGATCCAGCTTGGAACATTTTTCCTAAAATGCTTTGGTTGGCTTGAGAGCCATCACCCATTTTTGTCTCGAAAACTATGCCGTCTTCCATGAATAACATGGACCCCGCTTCTGCAATAACGGTTTCCATTGGATCCAATTCAATTTCTACTACTTGGATGTCTTCTCCTAAAATTTTGTAATCTATTTCATGACTTTTCATCTTCTTTCAAATGTTTTAGTTTTTTATCTTCTACTTGATTATTTAAAAACGCATTTATTTTTCCAATGTCATATGACATTTGAATTTCTCCAAATGAATTTACAGTGACATCAAAGCCACCCAAATCTTTATGGACTTTTGGTAATTCTTGTTTTTCCTTTTTTTTCTTTGCCATTTCCTTCATTTCAATTTGTAAAACTATTAAATTCTAATGAATTTTTTAGATTTGATTTATATTTGGTAAATTTTTAGTTTATAGGCCCTATTTTGTCATGTAAAGAATAAAAGTGCTCTTTAATATTTAAAAAAAAATTTAAGAACTAATAATGTATTCATGTTTTAATAGTAATATTGTACAAACTATTCAATCATATTTAAATTTATGAAAAAAGAAAAATTAAATTCTGGCAGAAGAGATTTTATTAAGTCTGGCATGATGGCCGCGGGCTCATTTTTTATAGTACCTAGGCATGTTTTAGGCAAAGGATTTATTGCCCCTAGCGATAAACTAAATTTAGCTGCCATTGGTGCAGGTGGTAAAGGTTGGTCAGATATTAATAATGCCTATAATAATGGTGCTGAAAATGTGGTTGCCCTATGTGATGTAGATCCAGGACAATGTAAAAGAGCGATAGAAAAATGGCCTAAAGCTAAATTGTACACTGATTTTAGGCAAATGTTTGAGCAAATGAAAGGAGAAATTGATGCGGTTACCATTTCAACTCCAGATCATGTTCATGGTGTAGCAGCAATGACAGCAATGCAAATGGGAAAGCATGTGTATGTCCAAAAGCCTTTAACTCATAATATTTATGAAACTAGGATGCTTACAGAAGCGGCTAGAAAATATAAGATGGTTTCTCAAATGGGAAATCAAGGAGCATCAAATCCAGGCCAACAACAAATGATTGAATGGCATAAAAAAGGTCTTTTAGGTACTGTAGATACCGTTTATGTTTGGACGAATCGTCCAGTTTGGCCTCAAGGAATTCCGTCACCCACCACAGCTCCAGCGTTGCCAGACACAATGAGCAAAGCAAATTGGGATATTTTTATTGGTCCAGCACAATATGTAGATTATCATCCACTTTATCATCCATTTAAATGGAGGGGCTGGTGGAATTTTGGTACAGGAGCATTAGGCGATATGGGTTGCCACCTTATAGATCCACCATTTAGAGTTCTGGAACTTGGTTATCCAACCGAAGTAGAATGTAGCGTTGGTCAAGTATTTTTAAAAGATTGGACACCAGAATATATTCCCGATGGCTGCCCACCCTCATCTCACGTTCAATTAAAGTTCCCAGCAACCAAGAATAACAAAAAGGACATAAAAATGATTTGGACTGATGGGGGAATTCGACCATTTCACCCAGATTTAATACCAGCTGGTGATTCAATTGGAGAAAATGGAAGTGCAAACGGAGTTATGATTATTGGTTCTAAAGGAATAATGACTTGTGGAACTTATGGACTCGTGCCAAAGCTTTATAAAAAGAACGGGGATGTTTTAGAAATGTCTAAAGATTTCAAAACCTCTAACCCGAATGAAAAATTATCGGAATATGGTCACCATGTTTCTTGGTGTGATGCAATAAAAGATGGCTTTGGAGGATCTAAGCATAAAGCATTAACTTCATCTTTTGATTATTCTGGTCCTTTGACCGAAACTGTTTTAATGGGTAATTTAGCAATTAGAAGCTATACATTAGGAAAGAAAAAAACTACTGGAACTGGATTAGATTTTGATGGTCGTAAAAAATTACTTTGGGATGGACCAAATATGAAAATTACGAATTATGATGATGCCAACCAGTTTGTAGCGAGAGAATATCGTCAAGGTTGGAAATTGATATAATTTATTCTTGAAAATATATTTGTAAGTTTTGACCTAAATTGGGTTTAAAAAAGGAGACAGAAATGTTTCCTTTTTTAATTAAAAGATG
>DAIQBE010000207.1:0-5881 GCA_036781325.1 Leadbetterella sp.
AGCGCAAGACCAGATACGCGAGTGGTGCCATAACTTTCGCCAATTAAATATTTTGGAGATGTCCACCTTCCTTGCCGAGACACAAAATTGTCTACCCAATCACCTAGGTATTTAATGTCGGCATTCACTCCAAAGAATGTTGTCTTTTCAGCTTTTGGATCGAGGATGCGTGAGAACCCGGTGTTCACTGGATCTACATAAACAATATCGGCTACATCTAAAATAGAATATGGATTTTCTTTAATTCCATAGGGTTGAACTGGATATCCTTCATCATCAATGTTTAATAAACTTGGTCCTGTATAAGCTATTTGCATCCAAACAGAAGCCGAACCCGGACCGCCGTTAAATGAAAAAATTATGGGGCGAGTAGCCTTGTCTTTCACATCTGTACGTTCATAATAGGTATAAAAGCAACTTGCCAAAATTTTCCCAGACTCATCCCAAACGGGAATAGTTCCTGCTGTGGCTTTATAAGGCACTTTTTGGCCTTTTATTGTAACTTCGCTGTTGGTCACAACGCTCATGTCAGGATTTAATAGCCTTGAATTCGAAATTTGGGGTTTTTCTTCCACTTTGGCTGGCATAGCTTGGGGTGTTGCAGAAGCAGAAGGTGGTGTATGTAACCTTTGACTTGGTTGCCCAAATGAAAATAAGGGGGCAAAGATGATTAATAAAAAGGCTTTTTTCATTGATAAAGAAATTATGGTTTATTTATTATAGTGTATTGATTCTAAAAGTAAATCCATATTAGTATCGCTCACAGGAATTTCATATTTCCCGATTGAAATTCTATGATTTCTTATGGATTCTATTTTGTCTAGGTTTACAATAAAAGATTTTTGAACTCTAAGAAACTTCTTGGAGGGTAGTTTCTCTTCAATTCCTTTAAGCGTTGATTTTGTCAATATAGGATGTACGGCATTGGTTACATAGATTTTTATATAATCTTTTAAACCTTCAATATGGCTAATTTGATTAAAATTAACGCGAACTAATGAATATTCTACATTAATAAACATATAATCTGGTGACTCTATGTTTGCATCAAATTGTTCCGAAATTAGATTCAAACTCTTATAACTTTCCTGTGCTTTTATTGCTGCTTTAAAAAATCTTTCGAAACTCACGGGTTTCATTAAATAATCTATTACTTGTAAGTTAAAACCCTCGATTGCATATTGCTCGTAAGCCGTTACAAAGATTGTTAATGGTTTATTTACAAGGCTTTCTAAAAATTTTGTACCTAACATTCCTGGCATTTGAATATCCAAAAACATCAAATCTATTTTTTCAGCCTCTAATACTTCAATGGCTTCAAATGCATTTTTACAAGTTTTGACTAATTCCAGAAAAGGAATTTGAGAAATGTATTCTTCTAAAAGTTTTCTGGCTAAACTTTCATCATCTATGGCAATACATTTTAATTTATCTTGCATATTATAGGCTATTTTTTAGTTCTATACTCAATTCTGAGTCAAAATAGCCATTATTTTGATTAATAACCAATTTGTGAGTATTCGGATATAAAAGTTCAATTCTTCTTTTCACATTCTTAAGACCGATTCCGGAGTTTGGTTCTTTTTCCTCACTAGTTTCTGGCCCTACTTTATTTTTGACTTTAAAAGTAAATTTGTTTCCTGAACAATTTATGTCGATCTCAATAAATGGTTTAAGCACATATCCGACTCCGTGTTTGAATGCATTTTCTACAAAAGGAATCAATAGCATGGGTTCAATGGTTTTATTGTTAAAATCGCCTTCCATGTTTAAAATGATTTCCACATCTTCCCCAAATCTTATTTTTTGTAATTCCACATAATTTGCAAGATATTTTATTTCATTATCTAACATAACCTGTTTGTTGTCAGAGTCATAAAGCATATATCTTATGAGTTCTGAGAGCTCTAGTGTCACTCTTTCTGCATTTTTAGATTTAGAACGAATTAGATAAACAATACTATTTAATACGTTAAAAATGAAATGAGGGCTTATCTGAGATCTTAAAAACGATAGCTCCGACTTTAACCGTTCTTCTTTTTCCTCTTGGTTGGTTCGAGCTTGGCGTGTCATAAAAATTATAAAGCCGTATAAAGTACTCATAGAAATAATAAACAAGACTGGGAAAAGAGTTCTTGAATCATAAATTCTAATAGGATACTTATCGACCAAATAATCTTTAATGAAGTAATACGAGATTAGAAAAATCACAAAAAGAAGCAGTAAGCTAAGTATGTATCCAGAAATATTACCTTTCTTTAAAAACTTATTGATTAAAAAATCAGAATTGAAATAAAAAAATGGGATACTGAAAAAGACTAAAGGTAATATTTTAATTAAAATTTCTAATCTTTCTTTATCTTCATCAAAATAGGCGTTTAAAATGGGTAAAACCATTAAAAAAAACCAGAAAATTAAGTTGAACAGAACCCTAAATAATAAGTCGCTTGATATTTTTTTATTTAATATTTCCACTTAAAAACCTTTTACTTTTTAAACAAATTTATACTAAAAATAAAATTTCTTAAATAAATTAAGACAAAATCTAATATTCCATAGATTTAATCATCATTTCTATCGTGAATTTCAATATCTGCAATATTAAGCCTTTTGTCCTCAATATTCACTCATTTATCTAAAAACAAATTATTACAATTGGTTGTTAGTTAGTTTTGTACAAAAATTTATTAAAACTAATATGAAATTTAAATTTACGCTAGGTTTTTTAATCCTCATCACTTCCACTGTTTTTGGACAGTTTCCAACTACTGCAACTCCCATAATTGAAAAAGGGGACGGAAAAATAACAGGTACGCTAATAGATAGTATAAGCAAAAACGGAGTGGAGTTTGCTACACTAGCTCTCTATAAAAGTAATGACTTAAAAAAGCCCATCGATGGAGCATTAACTGATGAGAAAGGGAAATTCATAATTAAAAATATTCCAAATGGTAAATTCTTAATAAAATTTACATCAATTGGTTACATCGACAAACTGATTAAACTAGAAGAAATTACCAATAAAAACAGTCATATCACCCTAGGTAATGTAGTGTTAAGTTCAAGTACAAAACTATTAAATGAACTTGTAGTGCAGGGTCAAGGGGCTATCATTGAAGAGAAAGTGGATAGGTTAATTTACAATGCCGACAAAGACATTGCAGCTAAAGGAGGAGATGCAACAGATATTTTAAGGAAAGTTCCACTTTTAACAGTTGATTTGGATGGGAACGTTCAACTAAGAGGAAGCTCAAATATTAGAGTTTTAATTAACAACAAACCTTCTTCCATAATGGCAGCAAGTGTGGCGGATGCATTAAAACAAATTCCTGCAGATCAAATAAAAACAGTTGAAGTTATTACCTCTCCCTCTTCTAAATACGATGCGGAAGGATCTAGTGGGATAATTAACATCATTACAAAAAAGAATAATATTGAAGGATACTCATTAAACACCGACATAGGTGGGGGAAACAGAGGTGCTAATTTGGGTTTGAATGGAAGTTTGAAGTCAGGAAAATTTGGAATGACTTTAGGTGGATATGGAAGAGCAAATTTTAATCCATCTTCCACTGAATTTGAACAAAGAACAAAAAATTTAGCTAAAAATATTACCACTAAACAATTTGGAGATGCTACAGATCAAATGGTTTTTGGAAGGTATTCTTTAGGAGCCGATTATGACATTAAGAAAAATAAATCAATTTCTGGAGGTGCAAGATTCGGAACAAGAAGTTTCAACAGAGATCAGCAACTAAATATAGAGAGGTATGCTGATAATAAACTTTTAACAAATACGCTACAAAGAATTGAATCTACAAATCCTTCTTTAAACTGGGATTTTAATTTAGATTATTTACACATAATTAAGCCTTCAAAAGAGTTTAGTATTTCCGCTTTGTACAGCAGGAGCTCAGCAAATAGTGATTTTACGAATACTCCTATAGGTAGTCCTGAGTTAGAAAAATTAGCATTTACCAACCAGAATATAAATTTAAATCAAGAATATACGCTACAAGCTGACTATTCAACTTCTATAAAGAAAAATCAAATGCTAGAGTTTGGAGGAAAAGGCATTTTTAGGGCAGTGAACAGTGATTTTAATTATTTAGTTGGAGGAAAAGAAGTGAATGACCCAAATAGACCAAATGGTTCATTAGATTATAACCAAAATATAGCTGCTTCTTATTTGTCTTATGCATATGCTACCAAAAATAAGTATAATTTTAAAATAGGTGCCAGATATGAGTACACAGATATTAAGGCAGTAGAAAGCCAAGAAAGGCAAATTATTATTCCTTCTTATGACAATCTTGTGCCAAGCATAAATATTTCAAAAACGTACGGAGGAAAATATACAGTTAAAACAGCGTACAATAGAAGAATTCAACGTCCTGGATTGACACAGTTAAATCCAAACTTAAACCTGGTAAATCCTCAAAGCTTGCAACAAGGGAATCCAGAATTGGAACCTGAAATAGCCGATAACGTTGAAGCAAGTTTAAGTGCCAGTATTAAAAAAGTATATTTGAACCTTTCAGTTTTTACTAGAATTACGAATAACTCAATTTCACAAATTACTGAGGCATATAAAAAAGATAGTAGTAAATTGTTAACTACTTTTCAAAATGTGGGATTAGACAAGGCTTATGGAATAAACTGGTTTGGGAACCTCAGTATCTCTTCAAAGTGGATGTTGAATGGGGGTATTGAAGCCTTTTATAATACAATTACTGGCCAAACAGCAGGCTTAACGGGTAAGTCTGTGGAAATATCGAATCAAGGTTGGAATTTAAATGCTAGACTTATGTCGTTTATGACATTAAAAAATGGATGGCAATTGCAGGCGTTTAGCTTTGTAAGAGGAAGTAGAGTAATGCTTATGGGTCGTCAGGCTGGTTTCGGAGTATATTCAATAGGAGCGAGGAAAGATTTTAAAAACAAAAAAGGAAGTATTGGTTTATCTACTCAAAATTTCTTGACACAAACTATGAAATTTAAAACCACAATGGAGTCTCCACTTTTCTTCCAAAATAATGTAAACAATATGTTTAATAGAGGCATTAGCCTAAATCTTTCTTATAAATTAGGAAAAATGGGTGTAGATGCTATGCAGCCGAAGAAAAAAGCAAAAGGAATTAAAAATGATGATGTAAAAGATGGAGGTGGCGATAGTAATCAATCACAACCTTCGGGTGGTGCTCCTGGACGCGGATAATTATATTTACAATATTAAGTGAAAAACAGCTTAGAACTAACCATACTGTGGTTAGTTCTTTTTGTATGTTAAGCAAGCTAATTTTTAACTATAGAGAGCAAGTCATGTTCACTATTTACATTGGGAGTTGACTAATTGCAAGGGTGTTTTGGATGATTGGGAATCTGAAAAAAGCTGGCCGTAAAAGTCTGGACTTACCTAAAGAAAGTCGTTCGCGACCCTTGTCATACGATTAGAAATTTTACTGGGTGATATTAAAATTAAAACAAAAGGCCTATACGAAAAGAAATTCAATACAGTAAAATGGAGAGTTAATTAACTTTCCTTTAGAGGTCTGGACATTATCGTAAGAAGTAGGCGAATATTCGAGTGATTACTTTTTAGGAGCAGCAGATATCCACCTCGGTTGGCCATAGCATTCATGAAAAAGAATAAAAGTAGTAAGGAGGGACTGAATGTTTAGAAAAGGTCATCAGTCAAAAATGTTTTTAGTTGAAAACTTTCGTAAACCCCAAATATTTTAGAGAACTGCTTATGCAAGGGCAGTTTAGAAACCAGGAGTTAAACAAGAGTGACACATAGCCGAGACTTGGAAAAGTAGTATTAGGCCCGATAATAAAAAATTAGGGCGTCCTTATCAGACGTAATATTCTATATATCAGC
>DAIQBE010000208.1:0-5881 GCA_036781325.1 Leadbetterella sp.
TGACCTGGGTCCGATTCCGAATGAAAAGCCTTTCATTGACAAGTCAACTGAGTACACAATAGGGTTCTGCATTGATACTGATTTCTCACGATTTCTCATAAATATATCATTGCAAAGTATTAATCTACTTAAAAATACCCTGGAGGTGGGTAAAATCCATGATATCCTGGTGGCCCAGGTGGTTGGAAATGGTCAGGATTCGGGGCAAAAAACGGTCCAGGCGGGTCCCATCTTGGCCCTTTTCTATTTGCAGGGTTTCCTGAAAAAATAGGGTGACCAGGTCCAATTAAGTTCCCAGGCACACCGAATGGATTAGAATAAGGGTTGCTATTTTGGAAATCTCCTCTCCCATAAGGAATGCCAAATGGAATATCATCATCTTCTAATATGCTTCTATGTTTTTTTGGTTTAGAATATGATTTGGGTCTTCGTTTTGTTTATTTATTTTTTGTACAAAAAAACCAATCAAGAAAAACAGAATGGAAACGAAATGTCTAATTAATTTATATTTGGGTTTTAAAATGGCATAAAAGCTGACTAATAGAACAATTAAGAAAATCGAAAAAAATAGTGTTGTTGAAACCTTAATTTGTTCAGCAATAAGTATCCCTGAAATGAGGGCAAGAAGAAATCTAAAAGCAGGAATGGCCTTTAGGTTTAGCATTAGTAAGACTCTTTTTGATTGGGGAAATCTCCCGATTTTACATCAGTAATATAATTTACGAACGCTAAATTCATACTATTTGCCAAGTCTGCATATCTTCTTAAAAAACGTGGGGAAAAGTCTTTATTTATTCCAAGCATGTCGTGAATTACTAAAATTTGACCATCACATCCATTTCCGGCTCCTATTCCTATGGTTGGGATTTCGAATTTTTGGCTTACAAGAGTGGCAAGTTTTGATGGTATTTTCTCTAAAACTACCGCGAAACATCCTAAGTTTTGAAGCAATTCTGTATTTTCTAAAAGCTCATTTGCTTCGTCTTTCTCTTTTGCCCTAACCGCATAGGTACCAAATTTATAAATAGATTGTGGCGTTAATCCTAAATGACCCATAACTGGAATTCCCGCACTTAGCACTCTTGCAATAGAATCTTGGATTTCTTTTCCGCCTTCCATTTTAACAGCATGAGCACCTGATTCCTTCATAATTTTAATAGCCGAGCGTAAGGCTTCTTCAGAATTACCTTGATAACTACCAAAAGGTAAGTCTACGACTACTAATGCTCTTTTTACGGCTCTTACTACACCTTGTGCATGATATATCATTTGGTCTAGCGTTATGGGTAAAGTTGTTTCATGGCCTGCCATTACATTGGAAGCAGAATCTCCAACCAAAATGAGCTCGATGCCTGCCGCATCAACTAAACTGGCCATTGAAAAATCATAAGCCGTTAGACAGACTATCTTTTCTTTTTTTGATTTTAAATCTTTAAGAGTTTGGGTTGTTACTCTTTTTATTTCTGAATGTATTGACATAAAAAATATTATTTATTTTCAAGCCAAGGCTCGGGGTTAAGTTTATCAAAGTTATGCCATATTTGAAAATTTATTTCAGGTGAACCATCTTTAGTTGCCACAGTGCCTAAAGTTTGGTTCATATTTACTTTGTCATTAATAGAGACATTTATAGTATTTAAATTGGCATAAACTGTATAAAATTCTCCATGCTGAATAGCTACCACATTATTAAGTCCTGGTATTTGAGAAATATCTAAGACTGTGCCTTCAAAAACTGCCCGTACTGCTGCATTCGGACTAGTTTGGATGTCAATGCCATTGTTGTCAACTTTTAAGCCTTTCAATACTGGATGGTTTTTCACACCGAATTTATCAGATATAAATCCTTCGGCTGGCCAAGCTAATTTTGATTTAAAAGAGGCAAAATTTCTTTTAGAAGATTTTGTAAGTGTATTTTCTTCTATTGTTGGAATTGCTCTTTCTTTCTCAATATTCTTAGCGGAATTCTCATTTTTTTTTGATAACATCTTTTTTTCTGACTCTTCTCGTTCTTTTATAGATTCTCTTCTTGAAGCAGGTATTTTTCTATTTAATTGATCTTTTTCTATTATTTTAGAAATTAGATTGTTCAGATTTCGAACCGCTGTTTTAGACTTTTCCATCTCCTCTTTTAACGCCCCTTCTTTCAAAGTTAAATCTGCTACTATGAGTCCTTGTCTTTCTTTAAGTACTTCTAAATTTTTTGATTCAATTTTTATACTTTCAATAATAGACTGTTGTTTTATTTTTTTTTCTAATAGCGTTCTTTGTCGCTGCTTTAGCATTTCTCCAATTTTATTTATCTGCACTAGCTGGTGTTTTCTACTCTCGGTGTATTGCTCTAAATATTTATATCGCATAAATAATTCATTTAAAGAACCGGATGAAAATAGAAATCCTAGTTTGGTTAATTTGTTGCTGTTTTTTGAAGAGCGATATAATGTTTGAGCATATTCAATTTGTAAAGCTTTTAATTGATTAGTTAATTCGTTTTGAGCTTTTACAAGTTCAATCATTTCTCCTTTAATAAGTTCTATGTCTTCCCTTGCCAAGGAGATGGTATTTTCTTGATTTTCAATTTGTTGGATGATAGCTTTTATTTGTCCGATCGTATTTTCTCTTTCTTTTTGAGTTTCATTTAATATCTTTTTTGTTTGAATAATTTTTGCCAAGTTTGCTTTTTTCTCTTTTTCTAGGATTGAACGGCTTTTTTGGGCTAAAGCACTAAGCATAAGAGAATGAAGAAGAATAAGTACAATATGAAAACTTTTTTTCATCTTTTATTTATTACTGGAAACTCGAGCTATAAAACGTTATTTTTTCTCAAAAATTAGGAATTTTTTCTAGGGTGTATCCTTTAGGTACATTGTATGGAAAACGGATGTTTCTATCTAAAAAGTCAAATTTTAAATGTTCTATTTCAATACTAATATCTTTTGGTTTTAAAGCATTTAAAGAAGAAATTAAAATTGTGATAATTCTTGGGACAACCTTTTCGTCCGCAGTAGTGAAATTCTTATAGTCAATAGTTAAATTAGTATTGGATTTTTCGTCTTTTGCTTTTATGGAAAAAAGTTTATTTAATATTAAATCAAATTTGTTTAGAATTTCAATGTCATTTCTTTTCTGCAAAATACTTTTATAATTTATTTCTGAATTAAATATATCGCTAGAATCAACAGGAATAGCAAGGTTACCAATCAAGAGCGACTGTAGCATTGCAAATGTAAGATTGAAGTTAAATTGCTTATTGATTTCGTCAAAGCTCAATTTATAATGATTTCTATTTAGTCTATCCATAAAAAATATTGAGTCTGGATTTATTGAAACTCTGGCTGCTTCTAAACCCAAAGTAATAGAAATCCAAATTGTACTGTCTTTTGCCACATGAATATTTGCTGGAAAATTTTGATTCATTTTTTCTGATTTAAAACTTATTTTTGTTTTAATCTTTATTTTTTCAAAATCTGTTTGCTCTGTATTAAAAGTGTATCTGACCTTTTCTATTTTCTCAGGAATTGCAATTACTGAATCAACAGACTGAATAACTTCTTTTGGTAAAGTAATTTCAATTTCATTTTTTTTCAATTTATGACGTTTGCAAGATGCCATAAAAATAATTAATACACAAAAAGATAAAAGTTTTAATCTTTGCATTTTATTCGATCAATATTCCTTCTTTGGTTTTTCTTTCTAAAATTTTATTTGTAGGATTTTTTAAAAAAGCTTTCTTCCAATATTCATTTGCATTTTCTTTTTGCCCAAGTTTAAATTCTATGTCGCCTTTATGCTCTAATATATTTGAACTTGGGTTTGTTGTATTTGTTAAAGCTAAATTAATTATAGAATTTGCTTGAGTAAAATCTCCCATTTGAAAAAGTATAAATGCTTTAGTGTCTAAAAAATCTGAATTTTTGGGGTGCTTAGCTAATAATGTTTCTATTAGCTTTATGCTTTTAGCTAAATCCTTTTTCCTCGAAGCTAAAAATAAACTATAATTATTTAGGGCATGTTCACTGGTGGGATTTGATTTTAAGACTGTTTCATATGCAAGCTCAGATTTGTCATATAATTTTAGTTCTTGATATAAATCTCCTAAATTGGCGTTAATGTGATTTTTTAAATCTATGTTTTGATCAGCTAGGTTTCTAGCTTCTTCAAAAGCTAAAATAGCTTCGTCAAAGTTTTTTTTCAGTTTATGACCAAATCCATTATGATACCATAGAAAGCCTTGGTTTGGAAACAATTCTAAAGCCTTTTCTGTATGTTTTATAAGGTCATCAATTAATCCGAGTTTAGTGTCTATTTCCACTATGGCCATCCAAGTTTCAAAAGTAGAATAGTCGTTTTTAATTGCAATTAAATAAGTGTCCCTGGCATTTAATAAGTTTTTATTTTTTACTAAGAGATCTGCTTTAATAATGTAAGACCTAGCCTCTGTGGGATGCTGATTTATGATTTGGTCTATGAAAATTAGTTGATTCGTTAATTCAGCTTCAATTAGGCTTTTGCCCAAAATCAACAATTGATTTGAAATTATCTTGTTTTTGATATTAGGGGGCATGTTATCTTGAGCAATAGCTCTTTCTAGCAGGGCCTGATTTTTTTCTTTATTTTTTTGGTTTAGAAAAACATCGGATAGTAGGGCATATGCATCAAAAAAATAAGGATTTTCTTCCAAAGACTTGTTTAATAATTCTAAAGCTTCAGCGGTTTTATTGTTTTGAAGCATTATTTGGGCCTGTTGAATTAAGTATTCAGGTTCTTTTTTAATAAACTTTGTGCCTTCTTTTAATGCCGCATCTATTTTGTTGTTTTTAAGTAGAAGCAGCTGTTTTTTTTGTGTAATTTCTTCGGTTGGTCCAAATATTTTTTCCATTTCACCAAAAGTTTTTAAAACTTCTGTCTCTTTGCCTTCTGTAAGCAATAGATCAGTAAGTATGAAATAATTATTCGAAACAAGTGGTTTTAGTTTAATTAGTTTTTTAATAGAAGAAATAGCGTCTGAATAATTTTGATTTTTGACTAATAGATCTATGTAGTTTTGTAAATAGAAATAATTAGAATTGTCTAATTCATACGCTTTTTTTGCATTAATTAGACTTTCAGCATATTTGGTAAGTATATTTTCACTTTTGGAGAGCATGTAAAAGACACTCGCATTTTCGCCAAAGTTTGAAAGAATTGATTTAAATTCAGACGCCGCTTTATCGTGGTTTTCTGTTAGATAGAACTTCATTGCATTAAGAAAAGCAAATTCTGTTTTCTGCTCTTTCGCTCCAATTGTAGTTTCGCTAGGATCTCCAACAGCAACTTGGGCAAAAAGTGTCTTTGAAAAAAACAGTATAAATAGGAATAATCTCATTGCAATTTGGATTTGAAAAACTTTAATTTTACCTAATTTAGTATTGGTATTCTTTCACTTAAATTTTTTATAAAGAATCGAAATGTTATTTTTGTTTTAATGAAATTTGTTAAAGATTTAAAAAACGTAAAATTGACGAATTTGTTACAAAAAATCAAGCTATCTACCCTTATATTATAAATTATGGCAAAGCAAAGTAAGCAAAGAAAACCGTATATCGAGACTTCCTTAGATTCGACCTTAAATAACCCTGCCTCGTATCCTCCTTTTCTTGTTTTTGGAGGTATTTTAGTCTTAGTGTTTATTGTGTACGGTTATATTTGGCAAAATGGATTGGTTTGGGACGATGACCCTTATATAACTTTAAATGAGGCAGTGAAGAATTTTGACATAAAAGCCTTAATTACAGGATTTCATGTGGGTAATTATCATCCTTTAACTATGTTATCTTTGGGTTTGGAGTATCTTTTGGTTGGCGAAAAGCCCTGGTTATATCATCTCAATAATCTTGTTTTA
>DAIQBE010000209.1:0-5874 GCA_036781325.1 Leadbetterella sp.
TAATAATAGAGGGTAAAAAAATAAAAGCAGTGGGTAGGAAAGGAGAAATCGAGATTCCTAAAAATGCCGAAATTATTTCTACCGAGGGTATGAGTGTGCTTCCAGGGCTTTGGGATATGCACGTCCATTTAATGATCAATGGTCATAGCAATTATACCCATTGGGATAGTACTTATATTTCTAAATTTGAATCTGTAATTATGCCTTCTTCGGCTCATCAGCTTTTAATGGCTGGTGTCACCTCTGCCAGAGATTTGGGAGCCCCTCTTGAGGCTAGCATAAAAGTTAGAGATCGCATAAATAAAGGGGAAATACCAGGACCCAGTATTTATGTTTCTGGTCCGTTTTTACAACATAGACCCTACCCAAAAACAGATGAATTTAGATGGGGAATTTATGGTGAAAA
This sequence comes from Leadbetterella sp., assembly GCA_036781325.1. GTDB lineage: Bacteria > Bacteroidota > Bacteroidia > Cytophagales > Spirosomataceae > Leadbetterella. The sequence continues at coordinate 407 of DAIQBE010000209.1, forward strand.
AGACGCCAGAGAAAAAGTTAGAAAATTAGCAAATGCCGGTGTAAACTGCATTAAGCTTATTGACCATGATGAAATGACCTTGGAGGAAGCTAAAGCCATAGTAGACGAAGCTCATAAAAATAAATTATCAGTGGTTGCCCATTCGCATCGACCTAATGAAATACGTGTTGGACTCGAAATAGGAGTAGATTGCTTCGAACATACTGGACTATCCTCTGCCCCAGAGTATCCCGAAGACATAATGAAAGCCATAAAAGAACGTACCGCAAAAATGAATATGGGTCCACTTTTTTGGACACCCACTGTGGAAGGGCTTTATAATTTTGAATATGTGAGAGACAATCCCGAAAAACTAGATGACCCTTCTTGGCATTTAGGTCTTCCTAATGACATTATTGCTGATATCAAATCTTCATTAAAATATCCTGGAAGAATGCCATATTTTCAACTCACTCCTATAAGAAAACCCACACTCACAAAAAAAATGCAACAATTGAAAGAATCAGGTGCCGTTTTGTTAATTGGTACCGATAGTGGAATTCCTATGAAATTTCACAGTCAAAGTACCTGGAATGAACTCGATGTATGGGTAAATAAAATGGGATTTGATCCTTTGTATGCCATCAAAGCCGCTACCTATTGGCCAGCACTTGCAATGAAAGTAGATAATGAATATGGTACCATTTCAGAAGGAAAATATGCGGATATTATTGCGGTAAAAGGGGATGTTTTACGGTATATTTCTTTACTGCAAGATGTTAAAATGGTAATAAAACACGGAAATAGAGTAAAGTGATTTTAATTATTGAGTTTTAAAATGTCTCTACTTTTCCAAAGACTCTTTCAGGCGATTTAGTTTCCTGAAGATAAAATGCCGCTGGGGTAAGTTGTGTAAACTCTTTAAAATCTCTTACCAAATGGGGGTAGTCATGATATCCAAATTCCAAAGCAATGCTCAACCAATCTTTTGTTGGTTGAGCATTTTTTAGCTTCATGACTTTTTCAAAGCGAGAAATTCGGGCATACATTTTTGGACTTATACCTTCACGCTCCATAAATTGCCTATAAAACTGCCGTTGACAAACATTTGCTTGATCTGCTAGCCAATCTAAAGAATGCTTTCCAGGATTCTTGATTAAATAGTGGGTAACTTTGTCAATAGGCAAACTGATTTTTTTAGATTTTTTTATGAGGAAAATAATAAAATTTTCGACAATCTCTATCATTTCCAGATAATGAAGTGTATAGCTTAAACGTTCATTCACTTTTTTAATCTCTGAAGAAAAAACAGTTTCAGCATCTAAAATAGTATTTGTCAATTCGTTTATTGGAATGCCTGTCAGTCTATACAAAGCACCGGGTTGAAATACAACCTGAAATACCAAGAAATCACGACCAACATGCCTATTGGTAACAATCGAATGTTGCCCATGAATTCTAGAACGTGGGCTTTCTATTAATGATCCATCCAAACCGTATCCTACTTTTTCTGGATCTTTCGGAAAAAACGAAAGGCAGTTTTCTGCTCTTGGCCAATAGGGTTTAATGGGTAAGTCAATAATTGATTTTGGAAATTGGGCGCCAACAATTTGGAACATTCTTACATATTCTCTCAAAATCGGGCTTGGTAATCTATAATCAAATATATCCATTTAAATCATCTTTAAAGTGTTAATGGGGGTCCAATACTTTTCATACCATGTTCTGCATGCATTTTTTCTGAAAATTCTTTTGTTGGTGGCCCTTGTAGTTTACTCATTACAGAGAAAAACTCCTCCATTTTTCCTGCGGGTTGTAGAAAGTAAATTAACTTTCCATAGTTGGAAGTTTGGATCCAAGTATGAGGCACATTTCTTGGTAAGAAGATAGTTTCTCCAGCTTTTAATGTAAATTTTTCTTTATCTAGCTGAAAGATATATTCTCCCTCTGCAACATAAAATATTTCATCTTGGTAAAAATGAATATGCAAACTCGGTCCAGTTTTTTCCGTTCCAATATACTCAAAAATTGATAAATTCCCATTTGTATCTTTAGAAGATATTTTTAAATCATTTGGATTTACCCTTTTAAATGGAGTGTGCTCTCCAAACCTTGCTTCCCCTTGCCCTACAATAAATCCTTTTTTTGGCGGCAATTTTTCTTTTCCAATGGCTTCAAGTGCCCCTATTGCTAAAGTGCTAGTTAAGAAGTTTCTTCGTTTCATATTTAATTATAGTTTAATAATTGAAGCACAAAGTTTTATCACTTTTTTATTTTTCTAGTAGTAAAAAATGGACATCTTTTGGCTATTTTATTAAGTTTAAGCTTTTTTAACTTCCAAAAAATCAAATTTTAGTTTTCGTTTCTTTTTTTAGAGTAATTTTGAAAGTATTTTTATTATGCCCACGAATGAAAACCATTGATAAATATTTATTTAAAAAATTTCTAAGCACTTATATTTTTGCAGTTTTCATAATTGTCTTAGTCATTATTGTTATAGATTTCGTTGAGAAAAATGACAATTTCATTGAGCATAATGCCCTTACTAAAGATATTTTTTTAAAATATTACGCTAATCTAGCGCCCTATTGGGCTAATTATATTAGCCCATTGATGATTTTTATTTCCACTGTTTTTTTTACAGCAAAATTGGCTAGCCACTCAGAAATAATAGCAATTTTAAGTACAGGCACAAGTTTTCGACGTTTAATGTATCCCTATTTTATGGGAGCAGCTTCGGTGGCAATTTTTTCTTTCGTTATGGTAGGTTGGGTGCTGCCGAGGGCAAATAAAATTCGAATTGCCTTCGAAAATGAATTTATACAATCTAAATTTTATTTTTCTGACCGAGATCTTCACATGGCAGTCGATAAAAATGTGTATGCTTATCTTTCAAATTATGATTCTCAAAGTAAAACTGCATATGATTTTACCTTGGAAAAAATCGAGAATAATCAATTAATTGAAAAACTTACTGCCAAGCGTGCCGTTTGGATTGATACCTTAGAAAAATGGCAGATTTATGAATATAGAATTAGAAAAATAGGAATTTTAAAAGACCAGTTAACATTTCAGAAAGGCACCACACCTTTAGATACGAGTATAAATATGTTTCCCAGCGATTTTGAGAATACTAACAATATCCATGAAACAATGACCATTCCGCAGCTAAGAAACCAAATCAAATTAATAAACAGCAGGGGAGCTGAAGGAATAGAAAGTTTTCAGATTGAATATTATCAAAGGTTTGCTACACCATTTGCAGTTATTATCCTTTCTTTGATGGGTTTAATTGTATCGGCAAGAAAAAGGAGGGGTGGCGTAGGACTGCAAATAGCCATCGGATTTGTGCTAGCATTTATTTATATTTTGTTTTATATCATGTCTAAAGGCATTGCAGAATCTGGAAATATGCCTCCATTGTTGGCTGTTTGGCTTCCAAATATAGTTTTTAGTGGAATAGCGGGCTTAATGTATTTTACGGTACCTAGATAATTTTATCTCCATTTTATTTTTTTTGGATTCGAAAAGATAGTAACAACTCCAAACAAGAATAAATAGAAAGCATAAAGAAAATCAAAATAAGGTATTTTCCAGTTATTAATTGTTTTGCTTAATTTATTATTCGCTTTCCCTAATATTAGCCATTTGGTGAAAATCCAAAAAACAAAAATACCTAAAATAAGCCTCATCCAGTCATTAAATGGATACCAATGTGCCAAATGATACTGTTTCAATACATCATTTGGGATTCTTGACCAATCTGGAGCCACAAACCAATCGGGGTTCAAAAAGAAAATAGGAATTAACAAAAACCAAGATAGTAATTGACTAAACCAAAGTAAGCCCAAATTAAATTTATCTTTCAGTTTATATCTTTTGCCCACAGATAAGTGCCTTCTTTTTTGTACAAACCATTCTTTCCATAATGTTTTTGGAATTGACGTGGTTTGACCATCATTTTCAATACAAATGGCCACATTATCTTTTGTTGCCACTTCATTTACAAACAAATCATCATCGCCACTCAATAATCCTTGATGTCTTACAAATCCATTGTTTTTCCAGAATAAGTTTTTCTCATACATTAAATTTCTACCTACCCCCATATAAGGCACTTTTGCCAAAGCAAAAGAAAAGTATTGAAGGGCTGTTTGAAAAGTTTCATATCTAATTAAGGAGTTTAACATTCCTTTTTTATAAGAGTATTTTGAAAATCCTAAGACTATTTGTTTTCCTGTACTTAATTGGCAGACCATTTGTTTAATCCATTGATCACTTTCTGGCCGGCAGTCGGAATCGGTGAAAAGCAGCAAATTGTTTTTAGATTTCTTAATAGCCATGGTTACTGCATATTTTTTTGCAGTAAAATGCTGAGGCAGATCAAGAATCCTAACAAATGAAAGGTTTTCGAGTTTTTCTTCATTATTTAATAGATAATCGTAAGTACCATCTGATGATCTATCGTCAGCAATTAATATTTCAAAGTTTGGATAATCTTGTTTTGCTAAAAGCGGTATTAATTCTTTTAAATTTCCTAATTCATTAAATGCAGCAATTATTATGGAAACTCCAGGTAAAGATTGATTTTCTATTTCAGTAGAAAAATCATCATGGTTTATTAATTTGGTGAATATAAACAAGATATACACGAGTTGCACGACAATCGCTGAAAAGAACAGAATAGGTAGTATTAAATCCAAAATATCTATATAGGGGTTTAAAAAATACAAAAATACGCATTCCTTTTTTTAATTTTTATATATTAGTAAAAGGATTTTGATAAATCCACTTGTTTTAGCAACTTACATAGTTGAAATTTGCAAAATGAAATTTGAACTTCAGAAAGCAGACAATCAAACTAAAGCAAGAGCTGGTAAAATCACTACGGATCATGGAGAAATTTTAACTCCAATTTTTATGCCTGTAGGCACCGCAGGCACTGTTAAGGGTCTTCATACAAGAGAAATTCTAAATGATGTGGAGGCTCAAATTATTTTAGGAAATACCTATCATTTATTTTTAAGACCTGGTTTAACAATAGTAGAGAAAGCAGGAGGTTTGCACAAGTTTAATGGGTGGAATAAACCAATTCTTACAGATTCTGGAGGATATCAGGTTTTTAGTTTAAAAGAAATTAGAAAAATTACGGAGGAGGGAGTTTATTTTAATTCCCATATTGATGGTTCTAAGCACTTATTTACGCCAGAATATGTAATTGATATTCAGAGGATTATCGGTGGAGATATTATTATGGCTTTTGACGAATGCCCCCCTTATCCTTGCGATTTTAACTATGCTCAAAAATCAATGCATTTAACGCATCGATGGCTGCAAAGGTGTGTCAAAAGAATGGATGAAACTGAACCAAAATATGGTCATTCTCAGGCTTTATTTCCAATCGTGCAAGGTAGTATTTTTAAAGATTTGAGAATCCAATCTGCTGAATTTATAGCCGCACAAAACCAACAAGGGAATGCCATTGGAGG
>DAIQBE010000210.1:0-5873 GCA_036781325.1 Leadbetterella sp.
CCATTTTTATCGTATTCTTGATATATTTTCCATTGCGGGTAGTAGGGCGTTGCCCCAATCACTTTAACCGTGTGTTTTTGGGCTAAAAACTCAGCCATTCCTGTAGAATATAGCCCAATTCCACTATCTTCAGGATAATAATGGTTACTGATTATTGTAATATTCATTTGCTCAATTTATTCCTTTTTTAAAGGAGTTCCTTTATACATTCCTTTTTCTAAAATACTCTTAAATACAGATGATCTAGCTCCTACAATAACCTCATCAACTATTTCAACTCCAGGAGACACAAAAACATCTGCCGCTAACCAGCAGGAATCATGAATAAGTATTGGCTTTGCAAAGATTGGAAAGTCAGTTTTCGTATAATCATGAGAACCAGTACATAGATAACTTCTTTGCGAAATGACTGTATTGCTTCCTATTTTTATTTTGCCAAGTGTATACAAAACAACTTCATCTCCAATCCAGGAATAGTCTCCTATTTCCAGCTTCCAAGGATACGTTATTTGACAAGACGGTCTCAAAATGACCTTTTTCCCAATTTTCGAACCAAAAAGCCTTAATAAAAATCGTCTCCAGCCATACATAAACTGAGGAGACGGTTTAAATACAAAAAAGTAAACCAACCACCAGAGTTGTACTGTAAATGCATTTCTTCCTCTGAATCCCTCGGGAAGTTTAAACTCTTTTAGTTGATACATTGCAATAAAATTTTATTTGCGTTTTCAATAAACATCTCTTCGGTAAAATATGCATTGGCATATTGCATATTCAGCAGTCCTTTTTGTCGAATCTGATTTTGGTCATTGACTAATTCTTCTAATTTTTTTGCTAAATCTTCTACGCTTTCTTTTTCACAAAAGACAGCATTTTGTTCTTTACAAATATCTGTTATTCCGGCATGATTAGTTGTAAGTATTAAATTTCCCATCGCCATTGCCTCTAATATACTTATGGGTTGGCCTTCCATTTTGTAAAAGGTTGGCAAACAAAAAACATTGCTCCACAGCAGTAATTTCTGTTTTTCCTTGCCGTGAACTACTCCCACATAATCTACACTGTCTAAAGTATTAAAATAATTAGATAGATTATTTTCTTTAATCTTGTTTCCGGCAACTTTTAACTGAAAATTTATTCCTTTGTCTTTTAATTTTTTTACTGCTTCTAATAAAATATTAATCCCTTTTTCTTCTATTAAATTACTCAAAAATAGAACTCTTAACTCTGAGTACTCTTTTTGTTGAATTAACTCTTCAGGAGGAAGAATTAATGATTCTTCAAAAAAATTATGCAACTCAAAAATAGATTCTTTTTTTAAAAAAGGTTCAAAATTATTACGCAATGATTTTGACAAAACAATTCCATAATCAAACATTGAAATTAACTTGTGGAAAATGATTCTTTTTAATCCTTCTAATGTATTATACTCCTTGAGCAGATGATTTCCGTGTAAGTGAACCACTAATTTTTTTCTGGCAAGCTTAGCCAATATTATGAAAGGAAGATATTTTAAAACTCCAAAATAAGATTGGCCTATGGTAATGTAAGTGATTTTTGAAAATAAAACTTTACCAACAAGTAAATATGTTCTTATAAAGTACAATTTTTTAAGACTGATTGTACCGTGTTTATGAGTAATAGTTTCAGAATATTCTGAATTAATAGTGTCAACTTTCCAATTTTTTTTACGTAGTCCTTTAGAAATAACCTGATTCGCAATACTCACTCCAGATATTGGTGGCGGAAACGGACCTATAATTAAAATTTTATTTTGCATCAAAAGTTAAACAATTTTAACAGGTTTATTTGCTAGTTTAGTGAAAATATTAAAAACGAAAAATAGGAAAAAAAGCAATAATAAAATTCCGTATTTTCTTTCTATAATATTTTCAAAATTAAATATATACAGATAAAATAAAACAAGTACCAATAGAAAATTATTTTTATTTTTTAAAGCATGGATGAAAAGATAAATAAAAAAAAGCAAAAAACTCAATAAGCCAATCAAACCTGTTCCTAAAAGAATACTGAAATACTGATTGTGTGTATTATAATATTTTCCCAATTCAGGATATTGTGCGTCATAACATTCCTGCAAAACAGAAGGAACATCTCCAATTCCGTTTCCAATTAAAGTATTAGAGCTTTTAATTTTTTGAATTCCGCAATCCCAAACCGCAATTCGAACACTTGTGGAATTATTTGGATTTACCTTTGAATAGGAAACCGGAATAATCATTTCTCGGAACCTTTTCTTAAAATCACTATTAAAAGCAAAAAGGAAATAAATCAAAAAACAAGAAATAACTCCCAATAAAAATTTTATTTTCAGAGATAATCTTCCAAAGAATAACACCAAAAACAAAATTATAAAAAAACCGATAAAAGTAGCCCTTGCCCCAGTTAGAAAAAGTAAAACAACATTTACCACTATCAAAAAAGAGCATTTTTTTAAGTTATCCCCGAAAATATAAATACAAGACATTAAACCCAGTACTGAAGTAATCGAAAGGTAAATAGGATGCATATTAATCAAAGGGATTTCATTGAAAACTGTCCGGATTGTATTGTACGTTATTGGAATATTTTGATAATAAAAATACAAGCTAACGACAATTAAAAAAACAAAATTAGAGCCGTTAAAAATTAGTATCCAATTCTCTACAAACTTTCTTTCAAATCTTAATTCCATTTTTGAGAATACACAATACGAAAAAGTAAGATAAAGCAAAGGAAGGAATCCTTCTATTCGTTTTAATCCATAAGATAAATCTTTGGTATATAGCAAACTGAAAAGATTTACAACAAAAAATAGTCCAAATATTGTAAACGTTTTAGTGTCGATCTTTCTTTCTCTTATAAAAATAACAATAGAAAATAGTCCCAATAAAATAAATGGCAATTCCTTTATACTATTAGGCAACAGTATAAAAAAAGCTATAGAATATAAAATATAATTAAGAAAAGTTAATTCTTTTTTCATTTGAGACATAAGCTAATGTTATCCAAAATAATGGGCAGGTCCATAAATAAGAGGCAGCAGGAAAGGAATATAACATCCAACAAAATTGAAATACAATCAATGTTTTAAACAAGGATTGCTCTGATAAAATGATCGTAAATAAATACTTAAATAAATTATATATCAGAATCAAGAATAAACCAATTCCAATAACTCCATATCTAAAAATCAAAGCAAATGGTAATAAATGAATATTATGTATAGCTGTCTTTCCTAATAATGCAGAGTCAGCAACGCCAATGTCTTTAAAAGAAAAACCTTCAATCGTAGCTCCCATTCCTCCTCCAAATAAAAAATTAAAGGGATTTAAGCACCAATATGCTATTACCGCTTTAGCTTCATCAATTCGTTGGCTAAGAGATAATAATGCGGGAGAATTCCAGTCTACATTCCCTTTTAATACTAAATACACTTGAACCAATCGGTCTTTTAAAGTAGAATTCTCCGGAAAATAACTAATTGCGATTTTTAGCACATCGTCTAGAAAGAAAAAACACAGCAATAGAAAAAGTACTATAATTAGCAGAAAATCGTTGATTTTTTTTTTTGAAAATCTTTTTTGCACAAAGGCAAAAAACAATACTAAAATAAAAACTAACAATAACGCTCTGTTTGATTTAAGTATTTGAAAAAAGAAAGGCAGGGAATACAAAAACATCAGTCCATAGTTTTTTCTATTATAATGATATAATGCATACACTAAAGTAAAAACAACTGTAAAAGAAGGCAAATCAATGTTTAAAACAAATGCTATTACTGAAAGAAATAAAATAGGGATAACAAAATAGTTTTCTTGCCGTAGCGTTAATTCAACCGTGATTTCATCCAGTAATTTTTGATTACTATAAAAAATTCGATACAAAAAATAGCCAAAAAGGATATAGATCATATCTGTAAAAAGATATAAAATAGAATTTCGGTGTACTATACCCACGAAAAAACCTAGGATAGTAAAGCTGACCCACACCAGAACTAAAAGATTTTCTGAGTTTGCTTTTAAACTGATTTTAAAAAAATTCTTGAGGTAAAATTTGTTTTTAAAGAAGAATAAAAAGGTGAATAATAATGACATTAACCTAAGGTAAGGTATCATTTGGAATTGCTGAAGACCTAGTAATTTAAAAAAATAAAAAAAACCAGTCTCCACTAAACTTATAAATAATATAAATTCAAATAGGACTGGCAAAGATGTTTTTCTAAAATATAGTTTCATCAAATAAAAATAAAATGGTTTTATTGTTTATCTGAATAGTATATTTTTAATTTAGGTCTTAAACTAGCATCACTATTATTACTAGATGCTAAGAGAACTAAAGAACTACTGTTTTCATTTATCAACTTTAATAAAAACCCATAACTATTGTCTTTATCATCAGAAATATCTTGAACTAATCTTGTTACATTAATTCTGTTTGGATCTTTGTTAAGCTTAGTTTTATCAGTGAAAATCTGGTTATCATCTGTTGTAACAGGTGCGTTTGCCCAATTCACTTCGGTTTCGTCCCAAGGAGAAATTATACGTTGAATAACGAAGCCATTTTCACCATAACTCTCTTTTCCAATTACAGATCTTGCATTAAATTTTAATTGTAAAAAAGCGCTATCAATTTTTATATTGGCCGGAATTTCCTTGAAATTTAAAACCACCCTATTAACATTTATTGAATCTCCTTGCTTAGAGGAGTATAAATGGATATTTTCTTCTTCAGAAAAATTTTGATACGGTAAAAATTTACAAATTAAAGCATCTTCTATGTTACCATTTTTTGCTTCTAATACTATTTCCTTTGAGTTCTTGGAACAAGAAGCCAAAAACAAAGAAAAAAGCCCTAAAGCAACTAAGTTATTTATTCTCATTTTTATACTTTTTTTCAAAATTAACTTTTTTAATCACTTTCATAGTACTATTTAAATTATTTTAAATTTAAAATTATAGTAGAATCTAATTAATAATTGGATAAAATCTGCCAAAACCCGAATTAGAATAACATTTAAAAAATTCAATTGATCAGTAGTTTTTAATACAATCAGTAAGGAAACAAATACCATTGCTGACACTATCAAAGACCAATTGTATTGCTTATAATATCCCTTTGCTACAAGAATACAATTTCCAACGACTATTGTTAAACTAACAATAGGAATTAAAACCAAAACCAAATCAAGGACATAACCGTATTTATACATTTCGGTTCCGCCAAAAATCACAATTACATTTTCAGAAAAAACATATAATAAAATAGCGGTAGCCGTACTGATAATAAAAGTTGCAACTGTAATGTTTCGAAGTACACTTTTCCTTACTCCCCTAACTATAACAGGGAAAAGTGCCTGCTGCAAAACCTCAAAAGGAATAATAAAAACAAAGACAATTTTAATAGCGATATCAAAACCTGCAACTTGACCTTTTGTAAATAAATAACCTATCAAAAATACGGTCCCCAGATTAAACAAAAAAGTAGAAAATTTGCCTATAAAAAAGAGATATCCTTCTTTTAAATAGTTTTTTATTAAATCAAAAGTAACCGCAACAAATTTAAAACTTGCTTCTTTTTTCATCATTAAAAACCCAAAAAAGCCCCAAATGATATTTGTAAACACCAAAAACAAAATATACAAATGAATATCAGTACTATTTTTTATAAAGAAAAAGGTTAGTAAAACTAAGATTAGTTTAGAGAAAAAGGTGATAATGGTAATGGTTTTCATTTTCTCAATACCTTGAAAAAACCAAATGGGAGTTAACACTTCACCGATTCCCATGACCAACATCAAAAAAATTAAATTAATAACGGTGTTGATTTCTGTATTAAAAGTCAGTGGAATCAATAAAACAAAGGAAATAAGA
>DAIQBE010000211.1:0-5856 GCA_036781325.1 Leadbetterella sp.
TCTACTTTGGATGTTTTGGAATGTGGTTTTAGGCATAATATTAATTGTTTGGTTTAAAAGTAAGAAAAAACAATTTAGTCATTATGAAGCACCCATGATGACTGTTTTTTCTTCTGTTCAAGTCTTTTTAAGTTCTATGATTTTAGGAGTAGTTATTTACGGCGAATTTAAACTTGGCAGTTCTCCATTTTTGCTTTTGAGAGAGTCTATGCCCAATTTGCCAGTTTGGAAATCAGATCCAAACTTTATTCCTAAAGATGGAAATGGTCTAAACCCTTTACTTCAAAATTATTGGATGGTTATTCACCCTCCAACTTTATTCTTAGGTTTTGCAACTACACTCATTCCATTCGCTTTTGCAATTGCCGCTCTATGGAAAAAACAATATTCAGAATGGGTAAAAGTTGCCCTTCCATGGACCTTAGTTTCAGCAGTTATACTTGGAACTGGTATTATGATGGGTGCTATTTGGGCTTATGAAACTCTTAATTTTGGAGGATATTGGAATTGGGATCCAGTGGAGAATGCAGTTTATGTACCTTGGTTGGTTTTAGTAGCTAGTTTTCATACGATGATTTTAGCTAGAAAAAGTTCTACTGCATTAAAATATACCTATATCTTGGTTATTGCTCAATTTATACTCATACTATATTCAACATTTTTAACTAGAAGCGGTATCTTAGGCAATTCTTCTGTACACTCATTTACCGATTTGGGACTTTCTGGTCAATTGCTAATTTATCTTTTGTTTTTTCTAATAGTTTCAATTATTATTTTAACTATCAGATGGAAATCTCTTCCTAGCGATGCAAAAGAAGTATCAACTTTTTCACCTGACTTTTGGGTTTTTATAGGTGTTACTTTACTATGTTTAGCCGCATTTCAAGTTACTGTTACCACCTCAATTCCAGTATATAACAGTATCGCCAAAATATTCAACTTTAAACTCAATATGGCCATGCCTTCTGAGCCATTAAAACATTACACCGTATTCCAAATGTGGCTTTTCATAGGTATCACTATTTTAAGTGGGGTTGCTCAATATTTTTGGTGGAAAAAAGTAAAAACATTTAATCAGCTAATAAATCCTTTAATTGTAGCTCTTTTACTTTCAGCAATTTCAATTACTTTATCTGGAGTTAACAATTGGAAATACATCATTCTTTTAACAGCAGGAATATTTTCTGTTGTGGCTAATGGTTCCATTTTACTTGAAATAATAAAAGGAAATTTTAAAGTAGCGGGTGGGGCAGTCACACATATTGGTGTAGCGTTAATGTTGATAGGAATCATGTATTCTTCTGCTTATGAAAAAGTAATTTCCCTAAATATAAGAGATGAAAAGATATTCAAAACCGAAAAAGATAATAAAGAAAATGTATTACTTTATTTGAATAGACCAATTGAGATAAAAGATTTTTCTTTAAACTATAGGGGAGAATTTTTAGATTTAAGAAATGTACCTGGGTACATTGAAAAGAAATTTATTCAACCTTTGCCAGCTAGCGAATACCAAGGAATAGCAAAAGCAGATATAATTGATGGAGATAAAATCTACGCTAAAAAAGGAGATACGGTAGAATATGAAGCTCAAAACACCTATTATCAAATAAATTATGAGCAAAAAGGAAAGAAAGACTTTAATTTCTATCCACGATATCAAATAAACCCTAAAATGGGTAATGTGGCTTCTCCTGACATTAAAAATTATTGGAATAGAGACATATATACACACGTAAATTATGTAACAACTAACGAAGACAAAGAATGGTCGCTACCCGAAAGTTTTACAGTGGCTATGAAAGATACTTTTTTCCTAAACGACTATGTGGCTATTTTAGATAATGTAGAAACCATAAACGAGGTAGATGGCTTACCAATAGGTCCTGGAGACGCGGCAGCTCAAGCAACTCTAAAAATTTTAGACAGAGATGGTGAAAGAATTATGAAACCCGTTTTTGCAATAAAAAACAGAGAAATCTGGAGTAAACCAGTGATAAGCAATGAACTTGGAGTAAGAGCACAGCTTACTTCTATCGACCCAGCTACTGGAAAATTTACCTTTGCAATAAGTAGAGGAGAACGAGAATATATTGTTTTAAAAGCAATTGAAAAACCATTTATTAACCTGCTCTGGCTAGGAACCGGACTATTAGTAATTGGAATTACAATTGCGGCCACTCGAAGATTTAGAATTATCTAAAGCTTTTAAAATCAATATGATAAGGAATATTATCCAAATATTAGTTCTGATAGCTTTGATAGTTTTTTCTATAGTTGTTTGGGAAAAATTAAAAAACTTTAAACTTTTAGATGAGGATAAAATTAATACTACTCACCATATTTTATTAAAAGAAATGACCAATATGGGTAAATTAGAATTAATAAAGTACTCCTATAGGGATGTTGTTGAACAAGAAATTGTTAGAGATTTTTTACCAGATCCAAAAGCAATTTTAATTGTACAAGGAGAAGCGGTCGGTTGTCTAGATTTAACTTTAATAAAAGAAAAGGATATATATTTTAAGGGCGATACAATAATTGTAAATTTACCTGATCCCGAAATATGTAATCACAAAATAGATCACAGCAAATCAAAAATTTACAAAACAGACTACGCATTTTTGAATGAAGCTCTTCTGCTAGACGAAGCATACAAAAAAGCTGAAAATCAAATTTTAGAATCTGCTTTAAGTTCGGATATATTAGATCAAACTAAAAAAAATGCTGAAACGCTATTAAAACCATTAATTGAAAACCTCAGCGGCAAAAAAGTAGTTATACATTTTCAATTAAAAACCAAACTAAATAAACTTAAATAACATGAAAAAGTACTCTTATTTTTTAGCTTTTTTCACCCTTAGCCTTTATTGCCAGGCTCAAACTTGCTGTGAAACAGTTTTTGCATCAAATGATGGGAATATGGGAATTTTTCTATCAGACTCAAAATTTCAAAATATGCATCCTAGCCCAGAAGCCTATACTCATATAAGCGAATATGGTGGAGAAATGATCACATTAAAAACCAAGAGTAAGGATGCCAATGCATTTTTGATTAAAGCTAAAACAAAATCGAATAAATGGCTTTTTGTATATCAAGAATGGTGGGGATTAAACGATCATATAAAAAAACAAGCTGAAGTTTTTTATAAAGACTTAGGTGAAAACGTAAATGTATTAGCTCTTGATATGTATGACGGAAAATTAGCCACAGATGCAGCAAAAGCGGGTGAATATATGAGTGGCGCCAAAGAAGATCGATTGGAAGAAATCATAAGAGGGGGCCTGGAATTTGCTGGACCAAAGGCAAAAATTGGAAGTGTTGGATGGTGTTTTGGTGGGGGTCTTTCCTTAAAATCTGCAATTATTGCCAATAAGAATGCAGTAGCTTGTGTAATGTATTATGGAATGCCAGTTAAAGATGTTGAGAAACTTAAACTATTAAAAACAGACGTATTAGGCTTGTTCGCAACAGAACAATGGATTTCAAAATCAATTGTAGAGGAGTTTGCAGCTAATATGAAAAATGCCAACAAGAAATTAGAGTTTAAAATTTTTGATGCCGCTCATGCATTTGCAAATCCTAGCAACCCTAAATTCGATAAAATAGCGGCCACAGAAGCTTACGAAATGGCTATAAAATATTTAAAGAAAAGATTAAATTAAAAAATGTATCTAATTTAAAAAGTGGCAATCAATCTTTATTGATTTGCCACTTTTTTTTTACCCAGAATAATATGTTAGAATTAACGATAGAAATTTTTCAAAATGAAGTCCTGAGACCTCTAATTAAAAATAAAAACGATTTCTTTATTGCTTACTTTGACCACTATATGGCAACTCAAAAAATCAGATTTGAAAATCCAGAGGACGCCAGAAACAAAATAGAAAATTGCCTAAAAACTGAAAATTCAATCAAGAATATTTTTATTGGTTCTATAGTTTCAAACTTTGATTCAAGCCATATTGACTACTTTTTTAAGAATAAACAAGAAATATCGAAACGAATAATTAACATAATTTCAAAACGAATTTTTGATAATAAATTTTCTTAATTTATTTATTAACAATACCTTACAATATTTTTTTAACACATTTTTTCTAAAAAAATAGTCTGCCAAATTGACTTAATATTGCTATTTTTACAAATGCTGCACTATTCTTGTTAACAAAACGTTGGAATTCAGTAAATTTGCAATTCATTTAATATAGATATTTAAGATAATATTACGATTCAATATGTTTAATTTTTTAACTAAAGGCATTTCAAAAATTTTTGGTACAAAATCAGAAAAGGATATCAAAACCTTAAATCCATTTGTGGATGCCACCAACAATGAGTTTAAAAAACTTAATTCACTAAGTAATGATGAGTTTAGAGCCAAAACACAGGAACTCAAAGATTATATCAATCAAAAACTTGCCTATATAGATAACGAGGTTTCTTCCTTAAAGTCTTCTGCAGAATTTAATGAAGAGATTAGTATTGACGAAAAAGAAATTATATTCAAGAAAATTGATGAACTTGAATTAAAAAGAAACATAGAGCTGGAAGAAGTTTTATTGGAAGTTTTACCTGCTGCATTTGCCATTGTAAAAGAAACCGCAAAAAGATTTAAAGAAAATAGCCAACTAGAGGTAACTGCCACTCACTTGGATAGAGAACTAGCCATGAAGAAATCTCATATTGAGATACAAGGTGACAAAGCTATCTGGAAAAATGAATGGCTAGCGGCAGGCAACCTTATTAGATGGGATATGGAACACTACGATGTACAAATTATCGGAGGTGCTTCCTTACACAAAGGTAACATTTCAGAAATGGCTACCGGCGAAGGAAAAACCTTGGTAGCCACATTTCCAGCATTTTTAAATGCTTTGGCTGGAAGAGGAGTCCATATCGTTACTGTAAACGACTACTTGGCAAAACGTGACTCCGAATGGATGGGACCTATTTTTGAGTTTAATGGAATAACTTGTGATTGTATTGATAAACATCCTGCAAATTCAAATGCTAGAAAAAATGCTTACAATGCAGGCATTACCTATGGCACAAACAATGAATTTGGGTTTGACTACTTAAGAGACAATATGGTGAACGACCCAGCTGAAATGGTTCAACGTCCACCGCACTATGCCATGGTGGATGAAGTAGACTCAGTTTTGATTGATGATGCTCGTACTCCTTTGATTATCAGTGGTCCAATGACCAAGAAAAACGACGATGAACTTTTCAATACCTTAAAGCCAAGAGTTTCTCAAATAGTAGATGCTCAAAAAAATGTAGTAAGTAATTTTTTAATTGAAGCCAAAAAGTTAATTGCAGAAGGTAACAAAAAGGAAGGGGGATTATCCCTATTTAGAGCTCACCGAGGTCTTCCTAAAAGCAAACCTCTTATTAAATATCTGTCAGAATTAGGAAATAAAAAACTGTTATTGGAAACAGAGGCAATCTATCTAGCTGAAAACCAGAAACTAATGCCAGAAGCAGATGCCCCCCTTTATTTTACAATTGAAGAAAAAAATAATTCAGTAGAACTTACCGACAAAGGTTTAGATTTCTTATCCACCATAGACCAAGACCCTAATTTCTTCATTATGCCCGATTTAGGGGTAGAAATGGCAGCTATTGAAAAAATGGAATTAAGTGCTGAAGAAAAAATCTTAAAAAATGACGAATTAATTCGAGACTATTCCACAAAAGCTGAAAGAATTCATGCAGTTAACCAGCTTTTAAAAGCCTACACGGTTTTTGAAAAAGATGTAGACTATGTAACCATGGATGGCAAAGTGAAAATAGTAGATGAGCAAACGGGTCGTATAATGGACGGTCGTCGTTATTCTGACGGATTGCAC
>DAIQBE010000212.1:0-5832 GCA_036781325.1 Leadbetterella sp.
TGGTTACCATTTCTAAATAAACGAAGGTAAAAAAATTAATTCTAGACTTTTCTTCTACAAAAAACACATTCTTCTTGCTTCTTTTAAAGCTTTTTTCTAATTTTGCAATCCTTTTTGGGAAATAATAAATTTTTAAATCAATTTTAATAGTTTCGCTCGAGCTATTAATGTAATTATGAGCAGCTTATAATAATTTATGGCAAATCAAACATTCCCTGATTTCGATTGGGACAAAGTAACAAAAAAAGGTATTGGTGCTGGGTATTCTTCAGCAGAAAAAGCAGAGTTAGAAGCTATTTACAGTGAGACGTTTTCCGCAATTGCTGAAAAAGATGTTGTAGATGCTCTGATTGTAGGTATTACTGAAAGAGAAGTTTTATTAAACATTGGTTTTAAATCCGATGGAATTGTTTCTCGTTCTGAATTCCGTGATTTACCAAATCTTAAAGTAGGAGACAAAGTAGAAGTATTTATTGAAAAACAAGAAGATTCTTTAGGTCAATTAGTTATTTCTCGTAAAAAAGCAAGAATATTAACTGCATGGACTAGAATAGAAGAGGCTTTAGAAACTGACATCATAGTTGATGCATTGATTAAGCGTCGTACAAAAGGAGGTTTAATTGTTGATATCTACGGAATTGAAGCCTTCTTGCCAGGGTCTCAAATTGATGTTAAACCTATCAGAGACTTCGATGTTTTCGTTGGAAAACGTATGGAAGTAAAAGTGGTTAAGATAAATCATGCTAACGATAATGTTGTAGTTTCTCACAAAGTTTTAATTGAAAAAGATCTAGAGACACAACGTCAGCAAATATTAACTAATTTAGACAAAGGTCAAGTATTGGAAGGCGTAGTTAAAAATATCACAAACTTTGGTGTATTCATTGATTTAGGTGGTGTGGATGGTCTATTGCATATTACAGATATTTCATGGGGTAGAGTAAATCATCCAAACGAAGTATTAAACTTAGACGATAAAATTAAAGTAGTAGTATTAGATTTTGATGAAGATAAGAAACGTATTTCTTTAGGTATGAAGCAATTAGAAGCCCATCCTTGGGATTCGCTGGCTGAAACTTTAGAGGTAGGTTCTAAAGTTAGCGGAAAAATTGTAAATATTGCAGATTATGGCGCATTCTTAGAGTTGAAGCCGGGAGTGGAAGGTTTAATTCACGTTTCGGAAATGTCATGGTCTCAACATTTAAGAAATCCTTCTGATTTTCTTCAAATTGGAGACGATATTTCAGCTGTAGTTCTAACCTTGGACAAAGAGGAGAGAAAAATGTCATTAGGAATTAAGCAAATGACAGAAGACCCTTGGACAAAACAAGATCTTTTAGCTAAATATGCTATTGGCACAAAACATAAAGGAACAGTTCGTAATCTTACCAACTTTGGTCTTTTCTTAGAATTAGAGGAAGGCATTGATGGATTAGTACACGTTTCTGACCTTTCATGGACTAAGAAAATTAAACATCCTTCTGATTTTGTTAAAATTGGGGACGAGTTAGAAGTTTTGGTTTTAGAGTTAGATGGCGAAAATAGAAGATTGGCTCTTTCCCACAAACATTTAGAAGAAAACCCTTGGGATACTTTTGAAACAGTATTCGAAGTTGGATCCATCCATGACTGTACAATTGTAGGTAAAAATGATAAACAAGTAACACTGGAGTTACCTTATGGAATTGAAGGGATATCTTCTCTTAAGACTATTGCAAAGGCAGATGGTACGCTTGGCGAAGTTGGAGAAAGACTTTCTTTCGAGGTGACTGAGTTTAACAAGGAAGAAAAGAAAATTGTTCTTTCTCATAGCAAGACTTGGGAGGTTGTAGAAGAAGTTAAAGTGGAAAAGAAAAAAGCCCCTGCTAAAACTTCAGATAAAAACAAATTGCCAGAAATGGAGAAATCAACTTTAGGAGACCTTTCTGCTCTTGCGGCTTTGAAAGATCAAATGGAAAGTGGAGAAGCGCCTAAAAAGAAAGTGGCTAAGAAAAAAGTTACTGAAAAAGGAGAAGCCTAAGACGCTTAAAATTAATAGTATAAGAATAGCTATCAGTAATTGATAGCTATTTTTTTTGTTTGAAGATTTAATTATAGACTTTTTTTTTGGCATTAAGGCATTTTGGTAGTAAATTTGCATTCCTTTATTTAGAAGGAATAAATATGGTCCTGTGGCCGAGCGGCTAGGCAGAGCTCTGCAAAAGCTTCCACAGCGGTTCGAATCCGCTCGGGACCTCCTAGAAGGTTTATTGAACTTAGATAAATACCATTTATTAAGCATCTGATTAGATGTTTTTTAAATGGTTTTTTTTATTCAAATCATTGAATATTAAACTATTATATCCTTATTTAAAATCATTCTAAATTTTAAATTCTCTAAAAAAAATAGTATACTTATTTTGATAAAAAGTAATCCTACCTTAGCTTTGCAGTCTGAAAAATTGCATCATTCTATTATCCAAATGATAAATAAAATTTCCTTAAAACTAATTTTCATCCTTTTTATTAGTGGGCTATTTAGCCAATTAGCTTTTGCACAAGATGGAGATGCGGCCGCAGGCGAAACATTATATAAAAACAATTGTGCTCAATGCCATGCCACTGGATCCGAAGTAGTTGTAGGGCCGGGCTTAAAAGGCATCGAAGAAAGAAGAGATTATGCTTGGCTCAAAAAGTGGATAAATAATCCAGCAGCGGTTATTGGCAGCGGTGATAAGTATGCAGTAGAATTGTATGAAAAATACAATAAAACGCAAATGACTGCATTTCCGAGTTTCGGAGATGCAGAAATTAAAAATATTTTAGCCTATGTTAAAACAGCAAATGCAGCTCCAATAGTTGATCCAAACGCTGCTCCAGTTGCCAATTCTGCAACTCAAGAAACAGGCGGAGGAAAATTCTTCAATATTGTCTTAATTGCTCTTTTAGTCATAATGGGCTTAGTACTAGTAGCTCTTCTTGCAGTTTTAAGTTTACTAAGTAAATTAGCAGGAACTACTGATACGGAAGGTTTATCCTCTAAGACTGCTCTAGATACATTCAAAGATAATTTAAAGGGTTTAGCCTCAAACAAGACCATTCGGTCGGCAGTGGTTTGGCTATTTATTATTCTAGGAACTAAAGCAACTTTAGACGGAATGTTTAGTATTGGTGTGCATCAAGGATATGCACCTAAGCAACCAATTGCATTTTCTCACAAATTACATGCGGGTGAAATGCAAATAAACTGTGCAAATTGTCACACTGGTGTATACAAAGGTAAACAAGCAGGTATTCCTTCCTCAAGCATTTGCATGAATTGTCATAATACCATAAAAAGGGAATCTCCTGAAATTCAAAAGATATACACTGCATTAGAAAAGGATCAGCCTGTTGAGTGGGTAAGAGTTCATAATCTTCCAGATTTGGCATATTTTAATCACGCACAACATACTAATGTGGCTGGTTTGGATTGTGAAAATTGTCATGGCGAAGTAAATAAAATGGAAGTTGTACAACAACGTAAAACACTCACTATGGGTTGGTGTATTGATTGTCATAGAAAAACGGATGTAAATTCAAAAGGAAATGCATATTATGATGCTTTGTTAACGGCTCATAATAGCACTAGCAAAGAAACAATGAAGGTAGAAGACATTGGTGGATTAGAATGTGCTAAATGTCATTATTAATATAAATTATCCTCTTATTTTTGAACAAAGAGAAATCAATATAAACGAATGGAGAATACTAGTAAAAAGTATTGGAAAGGTATTGAAGAGTTGAAAAACGATATTAGTGTTGTAAAAAATGCTGATAGAGAGTTTAATCTTGAAGAAATTGAAGGAGGAACCTATCGTAGGGATTTCCTAAAAATGTTAGGGTTTGGTGTTGCTGCCGTTTCTTTGGCCGCATGTGATGCACCTGTTAGAAAAGCTATTCCTTATCTAAATAAGCCAGAGGATATTGAACCAGGTATTCCAAACTACTATGCATCTTCTTACACTTTAGGAGGTCATTATGCAAGTATTTTAGTAAAAACACGGGAAGGTCGTCCAGTAAAAATTGAAGGAAATAAACTTTCAGGAGTAACCAAAGGCGGTGTAAACGCACCGGTTCATGCTTCCTTGCTTTCTTTATATGATAATGATAAACTGAAGGATCCAACCAAAGGTGGAAAGAAAATTTCTTGGGAGGCATTAGATAATGAAGTTTCTTCTGCTTTATCTAAATCTGCTAATGTTCGAATAGTTTCCAATACTATCTTATCACCAGCAACAAAAGCTGTAATCGCTGATTTTACATCGAAATATCCAAGTACTAAACATATTACTTATGATACAAATTCTGTCTCAGGAATTATTGAGGCGAACAGTGTATCTTTCGGCAAAGCCGCTATCCCTTCCTATTTATTTGACAAAGCTTCGGTTATTGTTGGAATAAATTGTGATTTTTTGGGAACTTGGTTGTCACCAATTGAGTTTGCTGCACAATGGGCCGAAACACGTAGATTGAAATCTGGAAAGGACGGAAAAACTACTATGTCTCGCCACTATCAGTTTGAAACTGGAATGACTGTTTCTGGCGCAAATGCCGATTATCGTGGTATGTACAAGCCTTCCCAAGAAGGTGCATTAGTTGCGAATCTTTATAATAAAATAGTTGCAATTACTGGTGGTTCATCCATTAATTCCCAAAAGTTGGAAGTGGAGCATTTAGATAAATGTGCTCAAGATTTAGTAAAAGCTAAAGGAACTAGTTTAGTTGTATCTGGTTCTAATGATGTTGCTATTCAAACTATTGTTAATGCCATAAATAGCATATTAGGAAACTTAGGAAATACTATAGATTTTGGAACAACAGTTAATTATAAACAAGGTAGTGATATTGCAATGGCAAATTTTACTACTGAATTAAAATCCGGGTCTGTTGATGCGGTTATCTTTTTAGGCTCAAATCCTGTTTATGATTATCTAGGTGGTTCAAACATTGCTGAAGGCTTAAAGAAAGTGAAACTTAGTGTCGCTATTGCTGAAAGAGCAGATGAAACTGCTTCATTATGTCAATATGTAGCACTAAATACCCACTTTTTAGAATCTTGGGGAGATGCTTCTCCTAAACAAGGATATTATTCTTTAACACAGCCTGTTATTTCTAATATTTTTAATTCTCGTCAAGGAGAATCTAGTTTATTGAATTGGGCAGGCAAGCCAGGTGATTATCAGGCATATCTTAAAAGCTTCTGGGTGGCAAATATTTTAAATGGAAAATCTTGGTCACAAGTATTGCATGATGGGGTATTTGAAACTCCCAATTCTGTTAAAGTAGGAGCTTCTTTTTCGGGCAATCTTGCAGCTGCAGCAGCTGCAATAGGACAAACGAAAGGTTCTGATTTAGAATTATCAGTTTTTGAAAACGTAACAATCGGCACTGGATTACAAGCAAATAATCCTTGGTTACAAGAAACTCCAGACCCAATATCTAAAGTTACGTGGGAAAACACCGCTTCTTTTTCCCAAAAAACAGCAACAAAATTAAATCTCGCTCAAGGGGATATAGTAAAAATCACTGTCGGAAATAAAAGTGTTGAACTTCCATTATTAATACAGCCTGGTCAAGCACACGATACAGTTAGAGTTGCAATGGGTTATGGAAGAACAGCTGCTGGCAAAGCTGGAAATACAGGTGTTGAAGTATTAAGTATGTTATCTGGTTCATCATCTTCATCAAATCTATGGGTAGGTGGTGTAAAAGTTGAAAAAACTAAAGATGGCTATACGCTTCCTCAAACCCAAACACATGAAACAGTTATGGGGCGTGAGGCAGTGGTTCAAGAGTCCATTCTTTCTGAGT
>DAIQBE010000213.1:0-5764 GCA_036781325.1 Leadbetterella sp.
GGGGGAATGAATAGACGAAACAGTCAATAAAAACCAATGAAAACTTAAAATTTTCTTAAAACATTTTTCTATTATTTGAATTGAACTACACTTTTGTTGTATTATTCGAAGATTTTAGAAAATTAAGTGGCTTGTGGGCATACACTTGAATATCAATACTTAGTAAATTTGTATTGCAAACAAACAATAACATTTATATGGCAATTGCAAAACAATTTTTAAAATCGAAGGCGGTATGTAAAGTTACTTTTGAGCTAGCTGCAGATCAAGTTGAAGGCAAGCAAGTTTCTCTAGTGGGAGAGTTTAATGATTGGAATTCTTCTGATACATTATTGAAAAAGCAAAAAAACGGAAATTTTAGAGCAATCGTAGAGTTACCAGTGGGTAAAGAATTACAATTCAGATATTTGATTGATGGCCAAAATTGGCTAAATGACGAAACAGCAGATAAATATGTACCGAGTGGCGTGTCAAACGAGCAAAACTCAGTAGTAGTATTATAAGATTTTTATTTAAGGTTGAATAGATTTTAAAAATGGCGGTCATTTGACCGCCATTTTTTTTTGAATAAATGATACCATTTTAAAGATGTCATTAAGAGAAATCAATAAGGGTAAACTGTGAGAAACTCCATAAAATTTTCTCTATTAATGCTTTGAGTAGATTTTGGAGCATAGTTTGCCTTAAAAATTGCAGGGAATTTAACCCGTTCTTTTGGACTCCATTTAAATTCATATACGTAGATTTCTCCGTTTATTTCTTCTAAATAATCTATCTCCGCTTTGTCTTTATTTCTCCAAAAATACGTTTTTCCATGATAACCGTGATAAGCCAAAAGTTTTTTACGTTCTACTATTAGAAAATTTTCCCAGATAGCTCCAACGTCATTTCTTTGGTTTATTGGACTATAATTTGAAATCAAAGCATTGCGAATCCCTATATCATAAAAAAGTATTTTTTTCTTTTTATTTATTTCATTCCGTAAGTTTCTACTAAATGCATTTAATCTAAACACGACAAAAGACTGTTCTAGCAAATAAATGTAACTCTCAATAGTTTTTACATCTGCACCTACCGTTTGCGAAAGTTCATTTAATGAAACCTCGCCTCCGACTTGGTAGGCCAATGCTATAAGAATTTTTTCAAGTATTTGAGGCTTTTTTATTCCTACCAAGGCCAAAATATCTTTATACAAGTAACTGTTTGCCAGATTTCCCAAAACTTCCTGGGCGTTTTGTGCATTGTTTAAAACTTCTGGATAGCTCCCAAACACAAGATAAGAATTTAAGTTTTGTAGTATTTGTAAATAACTACTATGCCCTAAAAGCTCTTCGATTGAGATTGGAAACAAATTGTATTCCCATTTTCTTCCTGTTAAGGGTTCTTGCGTAAGATTTGCAATATGGAGAGATGAAGAGCCAGTTAATATTAATTGTAGACCTGTTTGAGCATCTATTAATTGCTTACAAATTAGCCCTATGTCTTCTATCATTTGTGCTTCATCCAACAAAATAAGTTTATTTTTTCCAAAACTTTGTTGGAGGAAATTCACATTACCAATTTTCCAAAGGTTTCGTGTTTCTATATCATCGCCGTTGAAGTAAATGTATTTTTGATTGGTAGACTTGGTAATACTTTTTACTAATGTAGTTTTTCCTACTTGCCTTGGACCCAATAAATTATGGCCTTGGTGTAATCAATTTTGCTTTTAAGATTTTCTTCAAGGATTCTTTTAATCATCTTTCCTCTCTTTTTTAAGGATCAATTCTACAAGATTATTTTTTCAATTCCCAAAATATCGCTCTTTTTAAGGATTCAATTCCCAAAATATCGCTATTTTTAAGGATTCAATTCCCAAAATATCGAAAATTGATTTTGTGAGAAAATAACAAAAATGAAAGTAGCCCAAATAAATCATGCTTTAATACATAAAATTCGACATGTCATCCAAATTCTGGAGTTTGAATTCCTTTAAGTTTTCTATACAAATCTATGGCAAAGACGTCTGTCATACCTGAAACATAGTCTACAATGCTTAACAGTTTTTGATATAAAATTTGATTTTCTGAAATTTCAAATTGAGAGGGGATTAAATTTAAAACTTTTTTAGATTTAGGTGATGTAGAATGAACTAATGCTCCTACAAATTCCTCCAGAAGGCCTGTAATTACATGAAAACCAGCTAATTCCTTCTCAATAACCGAGTGGTGGTTATATATTTTTTTAAAAGATAGGGTGTCTATTTTTTTTAGTAAAATAATCGATTTTTCATCAATTAGGTCAATCAACGACTCGTTTAATGTGCCTTCTAGCAACACTTTTTCGTATTTTAAGAAAACCTCGGTGCATTTTTGAGTTAATAAATTAATCAGCATTGCCCTTAACAAGGAAAGCTTTTGATTTTCGTCGGCTATAGATGTTAATTTACTGTAAATATAGTTTTCTTGAGGTTCATCTTTGAAAAATGGTAATAGTAAATCTAAAGCTTCTTTTATGGTGATAACATTTAATCTAAAGGCGTCTTCAAGATCAATAATGCGATAACATATATCATCTGCTGCTTCAACTAAAAACACATAGGGGTGACGAGAAAAGACATTATTTTCTGATTTTATTGGCAAAATCCCTAATTCTTCGGTAATAGCTTTTATAAAGCCGATTTCAGAATCGAAAAAGCCTGATTTTTTTGTAGAAATTAAGCCTTTTGACTTGTCAAAACCCGATATAGAATCGGATGGATATTTAATTATTGAAGCTAGGGTAGTATAGGTAAGTTTTAATCCTGAATTAAAAAATAGTGTGGTGAGAATTCGAAATGCATTTGCATTACCCTCAAATTTGGTAAGGTCATTTATTTGATTTTCAGTTAGTTGATTAAAGTCAGCATTATTTTTAATGGTATTTATAAAAAAAGTTCGTATAGCCTCTTCCCCAAAATGGCCAAAGGGTGGATTGCCTATATCGTGTGCCAAACAAGCAGTTTGAATTACATCTGAGAGTTCAAACCTATAAAAATCTGAGACATTTTTTGAGAAAAGACCTTTATGTTTCTCGCTTAGTTTTTCTCCAACTGCTTTTCCTAAAGAGCGGCCTACTGATGCGACTTCTAGGCTATGAGTGAGTCTATTATGTACAAAAACTGCACCTGGAAGTGGGAAAACCTGCGTTTTATTTTGCAATTTTCGAAACTCTGAAGAAAAGATTACGCGATCATAATCTCGCATATAGTCGCCTCTAACCTGGTCTCGTTGGTAAGCATTCGTACTTCCAAGTCTTTTATTTGAAAATAAAGTTTCCCATTGCATCATTACAAAATTCTAATTTTAAGATCATTATTCTTTAAGAAATGCTTTTTTTATACTAAATATTATTCCAGAAACCGAAACGATTATTAAACTAAACACCAGTAATTTTGAGAGAAGACCTTGATTTGGACTTTGAATTAAAGTTGCGATTTCCTTGGCTTGTGTTCCAGAATATACGGCCAACAAGGTTCTAGGAATCATTCCTAGAAAACCACCTAAAATAATGTTTTTTAACTTTGCACCTGAAACGGCGAATAATAAATTTGTGATTGCAAAAGGCAAAACTGGCGAAAGTTTGGTAAAGAATATTATTTTCAATTCTTCTTTTTTAAGTTTTTCAAGTATGTTTTTGGGTTTTTCTGAGCTTAAAAAATAATTTTTGAACCAACTTAAATCTATATATTGACAAAACAGATAAACTAAAAATATTGCACCAAAATTAATAATAAATAGATAAGGGATCGCCCAGAAATTTAAAAAATAACCAAAAACTACGGCTAAGAAAGTAGGAGGACTTAATGCAAACGCGGAGGTAATTCCCAAAATGATTGAAATTAAGAGCCAAGAAATCCAATTAAGTGTTTGAAAGAACATTTGAAATTGCAAAACATAATAGCTAATGAATGATGAGCTAATTAAGGGAAGAAAAGTAAATAGAACAAAACTCACTATTGTTATATTTTTACTTTTTTTCATTCGGCATTTTTTTTACAAATCATTACCATCCGATCGGAAGTATATTCATTAAAGGGCTCTAAATCATAATTGCCAAAGATTTGTACAATTTTAAGCCCCGAATTTTTAAAAAAAGTTTCGAAATCAGCTAAGAAGAGAAGTTTTACTCTTTCTTCAAATTCATATGTTTTATCATTAACAACAAAACTAATATGTTTAAAAATATATCCTTTTTCAATTTTTTTTGAAATATGAAATTGGATACCTTCTACTTCTTTTTCATATTTGGTATTAAATTCTTCTATAGCCTTCCGGCTATTCATATAATCTAAAATAAAAAGCCCATCAGGTTTTATACTTTTAGCAATTGCTTGAACGGCTTTTTGATTTTCTAGATTGTTTTCGAAATACCCGAAACTTGTGAAAAGGTTTAGAACTACATCAAAAAAATTATTCTTAAAGGTATTTCTGATGTCATGGACAAAGAAAAAAAGTCTTTTATTTTCTTGATTTTTGGCTATTTTTATATTGTTTTTTGATAAATCTAAGCCAAAAACTTTATACCCTTTCTTGTTTAAATAAATAGCGTGTCTGCCTTTGCCGCAAGCCATATCACAAAAGAGTTTGTTGGTAGCAAAACTCATTTTTTTTTCTAGATTATCTATAAATACAGCCGCTTCTTTTTCATTTCTGCTTTTATACAAAATATGGTAATAGGGAGAATCAAACCAATCAACAAACCATTCTGACATATAAAGGCATTTTTTTAAACGGCAATTTGTACTTTGTAATCTGAATAAACTTTCTTGATTCCTTCTTCTAATTCAATGGTATGTTTCCAACCTAATTGGTGTAATTTGCTAACATCCATTAGTTTACGAGGTGTACCATCCGGTTTTTCAGTATTCCAAACTACTTCTCCTTCAAATTCAACCAGTTTTTTTATGATTTTTGCTAATTCTTTTATAGAAACCTCAAGGCCAGTTCCAATATTGATAAAGGAGTTTTCATTATATTCTTTCATCAAAAATACGCAAGCATCTGCTAGGTCGTCGGCATGTAAAAATTCTCGCATAGGGGAGCCTGTTCCCCAAAGTTCTACCATGTTTTTCTTTTCTATTTTGGCTTCATGAAATTTGCGTATCATTGCTGGCAAAACATGTGAATTTTGTAAATCGTAATTATCGTTTGGGCCATATAAGTTCGTGGGCATAACAGAGATAAAATTGCAACCATATTGATCATGATATGCTTCACACATTTTTATGCCTGCTATTTTTGCAATTGCATATGGCTCATTAGTAGGTTCGAGAAGGCCAGTAAGTAAGTAGTCTTCTTTTAGTGGTTGTGGAGCTAATTTTGGATAGATGCAAGAAGATCCTAAAAACATAAGTTTTTTAACGCCTGCCAAAAAGCTTCCATGGATTACGTTATTTTGGATCTGAATATTTTCATACAAAAAATCTGCTCGGTAGGTATTGTTTGCAACTATGCCTCCTACTTTAGCGGCAGCTAGAAATACATAATCTGGTTGGTTAGTTTGTAAAAAATCAAAAACATTTTCTTGATTTCTTAAATCCAGTTCTTTTGAAGTTTTTAACAAAAAATTTGTAAACCCTTGGCTTTTTAATTTTCTGACAATTGCCGAACCTACCATACCATTGTGGCCAGCAACATAAATTTTATCGGAAATTTCCAATTTTTTTTAGAATTTTACGTTTTAAAAAATTAAAATACGGCGTAAAAATACGACAGTTCCATTTTAAAATGAAAGGATTTTTAAT
>DAIQBE010000214.1:0-5738 GCA_036781325.1 Leadbetterella sp.
TTGGTGCTTTGTACAAACGTGTTTTAAATAAAGTTTTTAGAAAAACAGCGTTAACCTAATTTTAAAAGACCTCAGAAACATATTCCTAGGCTTCTTTTTATACATCAAATTTTAATCTTTGACCGGATTTTTTATTAAAGAATTTGCCTTCGTCATAAATAAGTTCGCCAGAAACAAATGTTTTTAAAACTTTTGACCCGAATTCATGACCTTCCAAAGGAGACCAACCGCATTTATAATAAAGACCATCAACAGTTACTAATTCTTTCTGGTTTAAATCAAAAACGGTTAAATCTGCCCAATATCCTTCTCTAATAAAGCCTCTTTTCTCAATTCTAAAACATTCAGCGGGAGCATGAGCCATTTTTTCTACTATTTTTTCTAAACTAATTTTACCTTCTTTAAAAAGTTCTAGCATTATAAGCAATGAATGTTGAATAAGTGGTAAACCTGAAGGGGCATTCCAATAATTTTGAGATTTTTCATCTAATGTATGTGGTGCATGGTCTGTAGCAATAATATCCAATTTATCATTTAACAAACCGGCTAATAAATTTTCTTTGTGATTGTGCTTAATTGCAGGATTACATTTTATTTTCGAACCTAAAGTTCTATAATCTTCCGCATCAAAATATAAAAAATGGACGCACACTTCAGAAGTAATTCTTTTTTCTTTTAATTTAAGAATGTTATCAAACAGATCAATCTCTTCAGAACTTGATATGTGTAAAATATGCAGCCTAGTATTATTCTTTTTTGCCAAATCCACAGCCAAAGAAGAAGATTTATAACATGCTTCTTCATTTCTTATTAAAGCGTGAATGTCATAAGGAAGGGCTTGATTTTTAAATTTCTCTTTGTAATAATTTAGATTAGCTTTTACTGTACTTTCATCTTCACAATGAGTAGCAATTAAGCCAGGAAAGTTAGTAAAAACTTTTTCAAGTGTACTTGGATTATCAACAAGCATATTTCCAGTAGAACTCCCCATAAATAATTTTAATCCACAAACATTATGAAGGTCGGTTTTCATTACTTCTTCATAATTGTCGTTAGAACCTCCCATGAAAAAAGAATAATTAGACCATGAATTTTGCCTAGCAATTTCATATTTTTCCTCTAATAATTTAATAGTTAAAGCATTTGGGACAGTGTTTGGCATTTCCATAAAGGAGGTGACACCCCCTGCTACCGCAGCTTTAGATTCGCTAAAAATTGTAGCTTTATGAGTTAGACCCGGTTCTCGAAAATGCACTTGATCATCAATAATTCCTGGCATAATATATTTTCCTTGAAGATCAAAAATAGCATCAGAGTCTAAATGACTGAGGTTATCCCCAATTTTCTCAATTAGTCCATTTTTTAGGAATAAATCTTTTTCTTCAATTTTTCCTTCATTAATTATCCTTGCATTTACAATAAGTGTTGTTGACATATTAGTTTAGTTTTTTTAATTCCTTTTTTGCTGCTTGAACTACCCATTCATATTCTGAAACTTCCAAACAATTTTTATAAAAAGATTTAGCTTTAGCTATTTCATTTTGTTGAGAAAATATACGAGCCATTCCTAAAAAAGCCATTCCATGATACTCTTTAGTATATCTATCATCTCTGGGCAGTTTTAATGCTTTTGCATATTGACTTAGAGCTTTCCCTTTATTTTTATAGTAATGTTCCTGTGTAAAGGCATCAAATACAAGGAAAGAAATAATAGAAACAGCATCTTTTCTTTGAAGTAAACTTTCATTTAATTTTTGTGCAGTTTCGAATTGAGAATTCAATAATAAACTTTCAATATTCTTAATTTTAAAAATTATATTATTAGGATAATTAGAGGATAGACCTTCTGAATATTTAAGAGCGTTTTTAAAATTGGATTCATACTTAATATTAATATTCGTTAAATACATAGCGGCCTCAGTTCTACTAAAAATTGATAACTTCACAGCATTCTCTAAATCTACCAAGCCTTGTTTTTTATTTCCATTTTCAAAGAACAACACAATGGGCTTTATTATAGGATGGTTTTCGGGGTATTGAACACGATAATAATTATACAATCCAGAGGCAAACATAAATTCTGGGTTATCGATTTTATATTTCTTTCCCTCGATGAAATAATTATAGGCTTTTTTTGCTTCCGTTGCTGCTTCTAAATAGTTTCTTTTATAGTTATGAGTAAGTGCTATAAATCCATGAGCCGCTAGTAAAAAAAATGTAGCTTCTTTATTATACTCAGGAATCTTATAAAGTATTTTGGAGGCAGCAATACATTTCTGAAGCTCTTCAATATATTTTTTTAAAGCAATTGGATTCTTATCAATTGGCAAAAATTGCCACTGCAATTGAATAGCCGATAAAAGATAAGAAACAGGATGTTTAGAATAGTCTTTTTTAATTTTAGCAAATGTTTCTTCTGCCTGAACAAATTGTTGATTGTAAAGAAAATCTAAACCTTTTATTGTTACGGTTTTAGCCAATTTATCTTCAAGGAATTGGCAATTCCCCGACAGATAAATAAAAAATAAAAAAAACAAAAAAATATATACCCTCATAAATATAAAAAAGCCCTTCCATTTGAATTGGAAGGGCTATCAAATTATAAAAGTATAATTTTAATTACTTGCATTTATGAAATCCATAACGTCTTCATAGTTTCTCATATTAACTCCACTGTTTTCTAGTGCTGCTCCAACTGTTTTGGTTGTAATAACAATATTAAAAGTTAAATCTTTTGTCGGCTTAAGTCTGATGGTGCCATCAAATAATTTTGTTTGAAAGCGATAGTACAAAGTGGCTGAACCTGTTTTGTATCCGTAATCTAAACGCTCTAATGAGTTATCTAAATCTTTAGTAAATGTTAATGGCAAAGCTTTAAGCTCCTCCCCATTTTTTAAAAACACCATTACAAACTTTTCAGTAGTAATAGCAACATTTGGAATAGAAACAGCACCGTATTTACTTGTCTCTCCACTACCAATTCCAGGAACTTCTACTTCTTTCCAATCATCTACTTTAACAGTTGATTGAATACCAACCACATTTGCATTCCCATCTTTGCCATCTTTGCCATTTGTTCCGTTTGTTCCATTTGTTCCAGGAGTTCCATTTGTACCTGGTGTGCCTTGCAAACCAGTTGCACCCTGTGGGCCAGTTTCGCCTTGATCTCCTTTGCAAGACCACAAAGTAACGGAAGCCGAAAGTGCAAAAATTGATAGTAGCTTAACTAATTTGTTCATAATTTTAAAATTAAGATTTATTTGACTTCAAGATTTTTAGCAATATTATTCATTTTTCTACAACTTTGCAAATCAAATCTAATGATTATTTATTTTACGGTAATCTTTTTTTAAACAAAACAATATATTTACCTATGGAACAACTAGACTGCCTTAATCAAGTGGCCGACTTTCATACTACTTTTCGCCATCCAATTGAAAAATTTCCAATTATACCTGCTAAAAAAAGAAGCAATTTAAGAGTGGAATTGTTATCAGAGGAGTTAAAAGAATTACAAGAAGCCATAAATAATAATGATATAATTGAGGTAGCTGATGCATTGTGCGATATTCAGTATGTTTTAGCCGGAGCCATTCTTGAATTTGGTTTGGGGGACAAATTTCGAAAACTATTCGATGAAGTTCAAAGGTCCAACATGAGTAAAGCGTGTGCTAATATTGAAGAAGCAGAAGCAACTGTAAAACACTATTTTGAAAAAGGACATCCTTCCTATTATGAAAAAGATGGAGACTTGTTTTTAGTATATAGAAGTGAAGATAACAAAACCTTAAAAAGCATTAATTACTCACCAGCTAATTTAAAGGCTATTCTTGAAAACGATGCTGATTAATCGAATAGATTTGCAACTTTGAAAGTTCTCTCAGATAGCTATTCCTTACAGATTAAAATCAAAGTAATTGTTTAATAAAGTGTGTTCCTTTCCGACAAAAACAAAAATAATTAGTAATTATGACTCATGTAGCAGAAAATATCAATGTGTTAGTAGGCCAAATACCTACAAAAATAAAAATTGTTGCAGTTTCTAAATTCAAACCAGCAAAAATGCTTTTAGAAGCATATGATATGGGATTAAAAAGATTTGGTGAAAACTATGTTCAAGAATTAGTTGATAAATATCAAGAGTTACCCAAAGATATAGAATGGCATTTCATAGGGCATCTTCAAACCAACAAAGTAAAATATATTGCCCCTTTCGTACATTTGATCCATTCAGTAGACAGTTTTAAATTATTGGTAGAAATAAATAAACAAGCTAAAAAAAATGAAAGAATAATTGATTGTCTCATTCAAATATACATAGCTGAAGAAGATTCGAAAACTGGGTTTGAAGAATCAGAATTTTTTGAAATGCTTCAAAATGGTAGTATCAATGATTTAACAAATATTAAAATATGTGGATTAATGGGAATGAGTACTTTTACAGAAAATTTAGAACAAATACGAAAAGAGTTTAAATTATTGAAAACAATTTCTGATAAAGCTAAATCTTTCAACCAAAAAAATATTGAATTAAAAGAGATCTCAATGGGAATGAGTGGAGATTGGCAAATTGCGATTGAAGAGGGCAGCACAATGATTAGAATAGGAAGTGCAATTTTTGGAAATAGAAATTAATAGGACCTTTATAAATTATTTTTCATTACAAAACTAATTTATAAAGGTCACTTTAAAAAAATCTATATATATTTTTTAACTTTACAAATAAAACCAAAATCTTAATCATGAAAAGAATACCTATTGTCTTATTAACTTTATTTTTGGCCACTTTTTTGCAAATTTCGTTGGCTCAAACCAAAGAGAAAAAAGAACCAAAAGCTAAAAAAGAACCTTCAGAGAAAAAAGCAAAAGAAAAAACTGCGAATTCTTCGGAGCCTAAAACAAAAAAAGAGAAAGATTCAGATTCAAAAAGCAAAACGAAAGTAAAAACTGAGAAAGATTCTGATTCAAAAAGCAAAACGAAAGTAAAAGCTGAGAAAGATTCAGATTCAAAAAGCAAAACGAAAGTAAAAACTGAGAAAGATTCAGATTCAAAAAGTAAAACAAAAGTAAAAACTGAGAAAGATTCAGATTCAAAAACAATTACAAAAGGAACTGAAGTTAAATCTAAAAGTTCGAAAGAAGGGGAAGCAAAGTCTAAAACAAAAATTGAAAAAGATATAGCTGTAAAACCTAAAGCTGCGAAAGTAGAAGAAACAAAAAAAACTACCGCACCTGCAAAGGCAACACAAGCGAACACTACAACTCAAAAGAAAGTGGCAGGTCAGGATAAATCTGTAGGTAAAGATGCCAAAGGAAGAACAATTTATGAAGGCCCTCGCGGAGGAAGATATTATATCAACTCGAATGGAAATAAAACTTATATTCAAGAATAGTTAAATTAAAATTTTTAAAAAGGGTAAAGATTTTTTTCACTTTACCCTTTTTATATACCATACTTATGAACGTACTCTTTTTAAAAATAGGCGCAATTTTTGGGGCTTTAAGTGTTATTTTAGGTGCTTTTGGAGCACATGCATTAAAAGAAACTTTACTCGGTGTTGGGAGAATTGAAACATACGAAACTGCAATAAAATATTTTTTTTACCATTCTTTGGCTTTAATATTAGTGGGTATTCTAAGCAAAGAATTTCCAAATAAATGGCTGTATTATAGCGGAAACTGTTTTATAATTGGAACAATAATTTTTTCAGGTAGTTTACTAATTCTTTGCTTTTCTG
>DAIQBE010000215.1:0-5725 GCA_036781325.1 Leadbetterella sp.
AAATAGCAGAAAAGTAAACCACAAGGGGCACAAAGAAAATGCCACAAGGAACACAAAGCGGTGGGTATAAAATGATATTCTTTTGACTTAGGATGCTGGCTATTTCTCTTTTCGGGTCCGACCTGCGGTCTGACCGTTGTGCTGCAAGTGAACTTTGTGAAAAACCTTTGTGAACTTTGTGGTAAATAGCAGAAAAGTGAAACACAAGGGGCACAAAGTAAATGCCACAAAGAACACAAAGCGGTGGGTGTAGAATGATATTCTTCGGCTTTGGATGCTGGCTATTTCTCTTTTCAGGGCCGACCTGCGGTCTGACCGTTGTGCTGCAAGTGTACTTTGTGGTAAAAATAAGGGAAAAGTAAACCACAAGGGGCACAAAGGAAATGCCACAAGGAACCCAAAGCTGTGGGTGTAAAAAGATATTATTTTGGTTTAGGATGTTGGCAATTTCTCTTTTCGGGTTCGACCTGACCGTTGTATTGCAATTTGCAATATTTTGACCTTCGGTCTGAGCAAGAACCAACACCTCTTTACTGGTACATCCTCTTCAATTTTTCAGCGGGTAGGCCTTTGCCTTCTATGCGTTTTTCTTTTCGTTTTTCATACAGCTGCATGCCATACACCTTACCCACGGCTTTCAGCCCATGTTTAGCGCGTATTTTGTCCATGGCTTGGTAGAGGTCGGCTAGGTGAGCCGAATTGTCAAAAAGCATAATTTGCGTAAAGCCTGCCACCAGCTTGCTTAGCCGCACACCTATTAGCCGGATCAGTAGGCGGCGATCATAGAGTTTTTCAAAGATTTCTAAGGCTTTTTCTTGTAGCAAGTCGTCAGATGCAGTATAAGGTACACTCAGTTGGCGAGTATGTGTATCGAAATTGGAGTACCTAATTTTTACAGAGATAAGCCCCGCACAGCGGTTTTTCGCCCGAAGGTCAAAACACAACTCTTCTATCATTTTTACGGCTATAGATTTTAACAAACTTATGTCGGTGGTGTCTTTATCGAAGGTCATTTCTTTCGATAGCGACTTTTGATCATGATACGGTACCACTGGTGTGTGGTCTATGCCGTTGGCTCGCTCCCAAAGGTTTAATCCATTTTGCCCTAGCACGGCTTGCAGCATTTTAGGGGGCATTTGGGCTAGCATTCCAATGTTTGTGATGCCCATGTTTCGCAGCTGCTGGCCCGTCACTTTACCTATCATTGGCATTTTTTGGATGGTCAGCGGACTTAAAAACGAACGTTCTTCCCCTACTTTTATTAGTCTTTGGCCGTTGGGCTTGGCTTCATTGGTAGCTACCTTAGACACAGTTTTGCCCGTTGACATACCGAAAGATATGGTCAATCCCGTTTCTTTTTTTAGGCGTTCCCGTAGCTCTGTGGCGTATTTATAGCTACCAAAATACTTATCCATTCCTGTAAAATCGGCATAAAATTCGTCTATGGAAGCTTTTTCTAACACAGGTAGGCTGTCGGCCATGGCCTGGGTGATTAAAGCCGAGTAGCTAATATAGCTTTCAAAGTCGCCCCGTATCCAGATGGCATCGGGGCAAAGCCTCCGAGCCATTTTGCCAGGCATAGCCGAGCTTACTCCATAAGCACGGGCTTCATAGCTACAAGCCGCTACTACGCCACGCTCGCTCATGCCGCCTACTATCACGGGTTTGCCTATGAGAGCCGGATTTTTGAGGCGCTCTACCGACACAAAAAACGAGTCGAGGTCGAAATGTGCAATAGTACGTATAGCAGAAAGTTTCATTTTTAAAATAAGTAGTATTTTGTGAGTCAAAATTGGCGTAAAATTTAGCAGGTTATTGCTTGTATTTATAGCAAAAAAAATGTTGCTAATGTTTGTAGAATTTCAACCTAAATCCTCTAAAACCAGAATCGCAATAATACAATAAAAGGGATATTAAAAAATTAGTAAATATTTCGATAATCAATAAGAGCTAAGCTAGAACAAAATGATTTTCAAAATCCTAGTTATATGTTTAAAAAATAGGATTTATTTAAGTGGACTTGAATAAGCTACTATATAATACAAAATACTCCAAAACAAATTGCTTCGAATGATTTAAACATAGAAAACGTGATTCAAAATTGGCTACAATTTTATTTTGCTGCAAGTCCATTTCAATTCTCAATCAATGGTTTCTTAATACCATTTCTATTGATTTTCCCACCCTTTTTGCTAAATCGTAAGACGAACCGTTCATTTCGCTTGAATGAATATGGAATTTTTTGGGTTAAAATTTAATTTCACCTAAAAACAATGAAGAGCCCTATTTAAAGAATATTATTAACGCAGGTTTAGAAAAAAATCGAGTTTTTTAATGTTGACAATTAAAAAATAATAGCTACATTTGCAACCAATAAATAAGAATATGCAGGATTCGATTTCTAAATTTTTGCAAACAAAACAGACTTAGACAAGTTTCTGAAAAATATTAGGTTTCAGGAACGGTCGATTTTCGCCGTTCTTTTTTTTTCTACCCCCTGTACAAACGGAGGGTAATTTTTTTTAACAGAATTATTAAATTTTAAATGTCATGGCATTTCAATATTATACGCAAGAAGGATACGATAACCTTAAAAATAAACTTCACGATTTAAAAACTAAAGGCAGACGAGAAATTTCACAAGCTATAGCTGAGGCTAAAGATAAGGGTGACCTTTCAGAAAATGCTGAATATGATGCGGCAAAAGATGCACAAGGTTTAATGGAGGGGGAGATTTCTAAATTAGAAATTCTTTTTTCCAATGCTCGAATCATAGATGAGTCTACCTTAGATAATGCAAGTGTTTCACTGATGAATAAAGTGAAAATCAAAAACATTAAAAATGGTGCAATTATGATTTACACGCTTGTGGCAGAGGAAGAAGCAGATTTAAAACAAGGGAAAATTTCTATCAATTCACCATTTGCAAAAGGACTTTTAGGTAAAAAAGTAGGCGACAAAGCCCAAATACAGGCTCCTGCGGGAATGGTAGAAGTGGAGGTTGTTGAAATTTC
This sequence comes from Leadbetterella sp., assembly GCA_036781325.1. Lineage (GTDB taxonomy): Bacteria > Bacteroidota > Bacteroidia > Cytophagales > Spirosomataceae > Leadbetterella. The sequence continues at coordinate 3,015 of DAIQBE010000215.1, forward strand.
ATTTTAAAGACATACGATTCCCATCAAAAAATGATTTTGATGGGAATTTTACATTCCATGCAAATAGTTTAGAATCTATCTAATCCAGCTATCCCAAATAGTATAGTTTTTTAAGAAACCAAAGCTTGTTAATTTATCAAAACAGAAGAGCTCCAATCCGAATTTTTTTTGGAATGGCTTCAGTATGTTATTAAATGCTATAAGAATGCCAATTTTTTAAGACCCTATTTTTTCAAAAGTGGGGATTTAAACCTATTTATTTCAAACAATTGTTCGATTTTCGTGAAATAGTAATGGTTTTGTTAGTATGACTTTAAACGCTTTTTCGGAATATATCAACGATTGGGAGGGAATAGATAAGCAAAGACAAGCATTTATGCTATTAGAATGACAATATTGCCGGAAATTGAAACACAAAGAGGAAGCTAAATCATTCCAGTCATTTTAGCCAATTGAACCAAGGCTGTTGTATCTCTTGCCCCAAGTTTTTCAATCATATTACTTCGGTGATTACCTACGGTGTTGGTGCTAATAAAAAGTCTGTTTGCAATCTCTTTCGTATCCAAATCTTCTGAAATTAGCTGTAATACTTCTTTTTCTCTAACGGTCAGTAAGTCGTGGTTGCTATATTCCTTTTCTTCTGAATGAAAAGTTTTAACAAATTCATTTTGTTCGCCATAAGAAAGCCGTATCCAATAAAATGGGTAATCTTTTTTTATCAGGTGATTGATGTTCTGTATGTAATTGAGTGTATATTTAAAGTTTCGGTCTTCATCTAATTGTATAGGTACTCCTTGCGAAAAAACTCGAATCTGTTTATCGTCGTCTCTTATAAATCGCATGCAACAATGATGAATTTTCATGTTTCCTTTTCTGGCAAAAGGTATTTTGGAAATAACCGAAGTAAACCAATCTGTTGATTCTATTGGAAAAGCTGTATAGTCTTTATGTAAAATGCTGAATATTTTTTTCATTCTTTCCTCCCCTTTTTCGTGAGGCAAAAGCCCCCAAAATAGTTCTTCTCCTACTTCTAATTCAGGGGAGTAAGTTTTGTGGTTGAAAATCGTTAAAATGGTATCTACCCCTTTGACCCCCTCTAACAAATAATTCAATTCTCTTAGATATTCCTCTTTTTTTTCTAATTCTTCTTCTCTAAAAATAAAGTCAGATAGCTGAACCACGCGAGCATAAATGGTTTCTGCTTTTCTTAAACCAATAAGACTTTGACTTAAAATATCTTGTGTTATCATAGTAAAATTGAATTAAAATAGGATTGAAAACCGTATTTTCTTTAGCTCCCTTCACTGCAAGTTAACCATTTTTAGAAGAAGTAATTCTTTTTAAATTTGAAAAATAGCGATTTTCACTATTGCCATCATTTTTTGTAAGGTCTAATTTTGTGAAGAGAAACAGTATCATTTGTATTTTAACTCCAATGAAATGACCTACTTAAATAAATTTGAAATAGATGAATTAGTAATAAGGCTACAATCTAAAAGTAAATCGGCTTTTTCAGATTTGTACAATAGTTACGCAGCTGCTTTATATGGGGTAACTTATAAAATGGTCCGTAATAATGAGGTAGCGGAGGAGCTTTTACAAGATATTTTCATAAAAATTTGGATGCACATAGATACTTATAATCCTAATAAAGGCACTTTATTTACATGGATGCTCAATATTACAAGAAATACGTGTAAGGATTATTTCCGTAGCAAACATTTTCGTCATCAAATGTTAGTTAATGAAAATGGTTTGGAAAATATTGATTTCATAAAAAATCCTACACAATCGGTTTTTCAAGACGAAAGCAAAGATTTATTTGAAATTACACAAACACTTGAATTAAAATATAAAGAGGTAATTGATCTCGTGTATATTTATGGATATTCTCAAGAAGAAGCATCAAAATTATTGGAAGTGCCTGTAGGTACTATAAAATCAAGATGCCGCTCGGCTCTTAAAACTTTACGGAATTTATATGAGATTCCTGTTTATTAATGAAGGTGGTAGAATATATTAGTAGCGGAGTAATAGAAGACTATTGTTTAGGAGTTTTGAATGCTTTCGAAATGCAAAAAGTAAGACAACTAGCTGGCAAATATCAAGAGATATATGATGCCATTGCTTTTACCGAAAGTGTTTTAATAAAATATGCGGAAGATTTAGATAAAGATAGAAACATGGAAGAAAGGGCCGAAGAAATATTAGTTAGGCTTTTTAAAAAAATAAAACAGTAAGTAAAATTCGAATAAAATAAAAGCAATTAGAAGTTTACAAATAGTTTTAAAGTAAAGAATTTTCTCCTTTCAAAAAGCAGGCTTTTGCCACGATTTCCTTAGTAAGTAGGTCAGACCCGAAAAGGAGTATATCCAATACCCGCTTCAAAAAACACTTTTTTTAACTATCCAGACTTTATCCCAAGCTGCTTTTTCTAAATGCCCATTATGGTTAAATCCTAGTCTTTATTTTTAACACAAAGTTCACAATGGTATATACAAACCTAGAATTAAAAAAATTTGTTCAGTAAATGTTGGTCATACCGTAGGTCAAACCCACGAAAGCACCCAAAAACTCCTTTTTATAGGTATAGCTTAGTGTTCTTTGTGGCATTTACTTTGTGTCCTTTGGGATTTACTTTTTCGTTATTTTTTTAACCACAAAGTTCACAAAGGTTTGCACAAAGGACACAAAGCAATGCTTAAATGTAG
>DAIQBE010000216.1:0-5717 GCA_036781325.1 Leadbetterella sp.
ATAGGAACATTCAAATTAATGGCAGAGGTAATATAAACTTCTGGATCGGGCTTATGTTTTTTTACATTTTCACTAGCTAATATGGACTCCATTTGGTTTTCAAACCCTAAAAAATTCATTATGAGGTCTAGATTAGCTCTTGGAGCAGAAGTAGCGACTCCAGTTTTTATATTCTTATTTTTTAAAGAATTTAAGAAATCTAAATAACCAGGAATTGTTTCAATCTTATCTGCATATATTTCTCTAAAAAGTGATTCCTTTTCAAATTCGAATGCTTTAAATTCTTCTCCAACTATTTCTCTCCCTAAAAAATGTTTTAAAATATAACTATTGCTTTTTCCGAACATATGTTGGGAAAATTCTTCATTTGTTGGATTTAGCCCCCTTTTCCCAAAAAATGATTGAAAAGCAAGACTATGGTAAGGGTTTGTGTGGCAAATCACACCATCCATATCAAATATAACTGCGAAGTTTTTCATCATTCAAAAATAATATATTTAATGATTTAAATTATTATTTATTTATTATCAAGTTTAAGAATCAGCGGCTTTATTTGGAAATTCAATTAAATTATTAAAATATTAATAAAAAAAATATATAAATTCAAAGGTAATAATTGATTCAAGCTTTAATTATTCACTAAAATGATTTTAATAATAATTTTCTTAATTCCATTTCAATTCAAAATATTACCATTTTGTTTGTATTTTTGATAGAAATTCAAACTTATTTAACTAGAATATATCAAGAAACTAACCTTTTAATAACCTAAAATGAACGAAAAAACACTATTTGGACACCCTCGTGGTTTGTTTGTACTCTTTTTTACCGAAATGTGGGAGCGATTTTCCTACTATGGTATGCGAGCTATTTTATTTCTTTACCTTACAAAAAGTGCCACTGAAGGTGCTTTGGGAATTCCTGAATCTGAAGCAGGACCAATTTATGGACTATACGCATCTTCGGTTTATCTTCTCACATTGCCAGGTGGGTGGATAGCAGACAACATATTAGGACAAAAGAAAGCTATCTGGTGGGGTGGAATTGTGATTATGTTGGGGCATATAATTTTAGCTATTCCCTCTTCTCCTACTATTTTCTTTTTAGGATTGGCTTTTGTGGCGGTTGGTACGGGCTTACTTAAAGCCAATATAAGTTCTATTGTGGGTGAATTATACCCTGAAGGAGGTGCTAGAAGAGATGCTGCATTCTCTATTTTTTATATGGGAATAAATATTGGTGCATTTTTAGGAATGTTTATCGTAGGTTATTTAGGTGAAAAAGTAAATTGGCATTATGGATTTGGAGCGGCAGCTTTTGCGATGTTTTTTGGTTTAATAAATTTTAAATTAAATGGCAAATATCTTTCTCATGTTGGTGAAAAACCAGCAAAGAAAGGAAGCTTTACTTTTCTATATATTACGATAGCTTTATTAATTTTTGTAAGCTCCTTGGTGGTTTTTGATATAGTTTCTGGAAGCAGCATGGCTAATGCCATGAAATATATTATAGTAAGCATTACTATTTTGTACTTCTTTTTCATAGGAGTAATAGACCAATCTTTATCGATAATTGAAAAGAAAAGAGTTGGGGTTTTGTTTATATTTTTTATCGGAGCGGCCTTGTTTTGGTCAGGTTTTGAACAGGCGGCCACTTCTTTGACCACTTTTGCAGATAGACATACTGACAGGGTAATAATGGGATGGGAATTGCCTGCGTCTTGGTTTCAAAATGCTAATTCATTTTTTATTCTGTTGTTTTCTGCACCTATTGGAGCATTGTGGGTATATTTAAATAGAAAGAATCTAAATCCATCCACACCAATTAAGTTTGGGCTCGGTTTATTTCAAATGGGCTTTGGATTTTTAATTATGTATTTTGCAGCAAAAAATGTATTAGATGGCTCTTTAGCGGGAGTAGGTTGGTTAACATTTACTTATATGTTTCATACATTGGGTGAGCTTTGTTTAAGTCCTGTAGGTTTAAGTACTTATACAAAACTAGCCCCTAAAAAATATTATAGCCAAATGATGGGTTTGTGGTTTGTGGCAGCGGCCTTAGGAAATCTAATTGCAGGCCTTTTTGCAGGAAATTTCACGGAAGGAAACGTAGCAGAAATGCCAGGTTTGTTTCTTCAAGTATGCTTATTTGGAACTGGGCTTGGATTACTTTTTATAGTATTTTCTAAGCCAATAAAAAGTTGGATGGGTGGTATTGAATAAAATTATGTAATTAATAAAAGTATAATTGGTTAAAATGCAGGAGCTTAGCCTCCTGCTTTTTTAGCTTTATAGTTTTCCTTTAACAGAAACGCTAATATTTTATCACGATGGTCTCCTTGTATTAGTATTTCCCCATCTTTTGTGCTGCCTCCTGCTCCACAATTATTTTGAATCCTCTTTTTTAAATTTATCAAATCTTCCTCTTTACCAATAAATCCTTCAATTCTACTTACCACTTTTCCCCCACCTTTTCTGTCTAGCCAAATTTTGAAATTTTGCTTTTCATTTGATAAAGTTTCATTTTCATAATCTTCTGATTCAAACTTGTAATCTGGATTTGTTGAAAACACCATCCCGCTTGTATTCCTTTTATTTTTCATTGTTATTTTCAAAATTTAGATGTTAACTATCAGCGAATTAGGAACACAGATTGCCTCTATGGTATCGCTTAAAAGTTCGATAGACTCGCCGTCAATATGAATCAAAAGATTTTGTTTGGATTGAAAATTGAAAAGTTTGGCTCTATAGTATTCTACATATTTAGAATTTCTAATTTTCCTTGTCATCAACAAGTAGCCCATAATGAAACCAAAGTATTTAGGATGATTTAAAATTATGGTGCAGTCAAGGTGTTGATCATCAATCATTGCATCCGGGGCAATAAAAGCATTATTTCCAAATTGGTTTGCATTTGCAAATGTTATAGAGAAATAAGCAGTGTCTTGTTCATTCAATTTTCCAATTTGAATATTAAATTTAAAATAGTTCGTTAGAATTACCTTAATGTAATTCCATAGACCTCTACCATTCGGATTTTTGTCGAATTGTTCTGCACATTTTGCATCAAATCCTACTCCTGCAGTACAAAAAAAAGGTAATCCGTTAATTTTTCCACTATCAATTATTTTGAATCTATTTTCTAATATTTTATTAAAAGCTCCTTTAACGTTTAATGGAATACCTAAAGTTCTGGCTAAGCCATTTCCTGACCCGATTGGAATTATTGATAATTTGGCATCAGTATTAATTAATTGTCCGGCTATTTCATTAACTGTACCGTCTCCACCCACTGCCACAAAATGTCTAATTCCATTGGAAAGATGCATATTTACAAGTTCTTTAGCATGATGTTTTCTTTCAGTTTTTTCAATAATGGGTATAAAATCAGTTAATGCAAATGTATCAATAATATCTTTTTCAATATTATTTTTGCCTTTGCCTGCAATCGGGTTAATAATAAATACAATTTCTTGTTTGCTCAAAATATTTAAATAACTTTGGAATAAAAACTTTACAAAAATGAAAAAAGTAATTCTATTTTTAATACTTTATTTAAATTGTTTTATTGCTTTCTCTCAAAACAAGTCAGAAATATTAGCAGTTTTACAAAGACAAGAAAAGTTTTGGAATGCTGGAGATATTAATAATTTTATGGAAGATTATTGGAAATCAGACGAATTGAAGTTCATTGGTAAAGCTGGAGTCGTAAAAGGTTGGCAGGCTACTAAAGATAGGTATTTTAAAACTTATCCTGATAGAGCTACTATGGGAATTTTGAAGTTTGATATTCAAGAAATTGATTTTATGTCAAAAAAAGCTGCTTGGGTCTTAGGCAAGTGGCGATTAACAAGGCCTGAAAAAGGGGATATTGGGGGATATTTTACTTTAATTTTAAAAAATATTGATGGGAAATGGTTAGTTGTTTCTGACCATACAAGTTCAGATAAAGATTAAATAATTCTTAAATTAACAAATACAAATGAGCGAGAAAATACCAGTAGGTGCTAAATTTTCACATAATTTTAGTTTTTCACAAGATGATGTAATAGCATTTGCAAATTTGACGGGAGATCATAACCCTATTCACCTAGATGCAAACTATGCATCAACTACCAAATTTAAAATTCCAATTATACATGGACATTTAAGCAGCAGTGTTTTTACTAAGTTTTTAGGAATGGAAAAACCTGGGGGGCCAGGATCTATTTATATTAAACAAATTACAGAATATTTAAGACCTATGCATGTTGATGTACCGTACGAAGTTGTTTTTGAGGTAATAAGTGTAGATGCAGTCAGGCATATTGCCGAAATTGCTACTCAGGTAATAAATAAAGAAACTAACAAAATGACGATTAGAGGAACTGGGACACTTATGAACGAAGATAACTATTAATTGTAGGTAAAAATAATTTCGTTTTTAAAGATTTAATTTATAAAATTTTTTAGAATATTTTTGATAAAATCTCTTTAAAAAAAAGTCATAATTTTAAAAATTATGACTTTTTTTTAAATTCTTTTAAGATTCTCTCGAATTACATTCCAGCATTTTTCATAGTTTGAACTTCCGTTCTTACTGCTTTTGCCCATGCTGAAACATCTTGCATACCTTTTCTTACTCTAGTACCGGCAGCTTTGTTTTTTTTGTCGTAAAATTTGTCGAAATCGTCTTTCAAAGAAGTTACTAAACTGTACAATTCTGAATACTTGTCCATGAATTTAAAGGGGTTTTTAAAAATTAATAATTTATTACTACAATGCAATTTATAAAAAATTTACCAACTTTCTAATTTTATGAATTTTTTAATGAAAAAATACTAAAAATTAGGGTTAAATCTACTCATTTAGGCTTTATATAGGCCATCAGCGAGCTTTTGTTTTACAATTTCAAAGCTTTCCATAGTATATTCTACATCAGATAATGTATGAACTGCCGTAGGAATCACTCTCAGTAAAATCACACCTTTAGGTACCACAGGGTATACAATAATAGAGCAGAAAATACCCATATTTTCTCTTAGGTCCCGAATCAAGTTTGTAACGGTTGGTAAATCATAATCTCCCTGAAGAAAAACAGGAGTAACTGGAGAATTGGTATTTCCAATGTTAAAACCTCTTTTTCTAAATCCATCTTGTAATGCGTTAACAATAGTCCAAAGTTGATCCTTGAGTTGTGGATTATCTTTCATTAGCTGAAGTCTTTTCATCCCACCAATAACGCAGGGCATAGGAAGCGCCTTTGCATAAGTTTGAGATCTCAAATTATATTTTAAAAACATTACTATTTCTTTTTTGGCAGCAATAAATGCTCCAATAAGGGCCATTGATTTAGCAAATGTGCAAAAATGTAAATCTACTGCATCTTCCACTCCGAAGTGTTCAGGTACGCCTGCTCCAGTTTTTCCCATAGTACCAAATCCATGAGCATCATCAACTAGTAATCTAAACTTAAAAGTTTTCTTTAATTCGGCTATTTTATCTAAACTTCCCACAGCACCTGACATTCCAAAAACGCCCTCTGTAATTACCAAGATTCCTCCTCCTTGTTCTTCAGCAATTTTTGTGGCTCTTATTAAGTTTTTGCTTAAACTCTCCATATCGTTATGCTTGTAAGTATAGGTTTTTCCACCCTTCGCCTTGTGCAAACGTATTCCATCTATTAAACAAGCATGACATTCTGCATCATAAACTATAACATCTTTAAAATCTACCATT
>DAIQBE010000217.1:0-5714 GCA_036781325.1 Leadbetterella sp.
TGTAAAATAAAAATATTACAAATTCCTATAAATCAATTATTTACAATTGATGAAAATATTAAAAGTAAAATAGACTACTTAATAATTTATGGAGAAAAAAAGGATATTGATAAGGATTTACTAAAAGAAATTCAATTAACAATTCCTGTTTTTCTTGGATTTAATTTTGAAAACGTGACTTTAGATTGTGAAAATTTAAGTGGTTTTGCTTTTAATGGAACGATTGAATTGAAACCTGGCTATAGTTCTTATAACGAACTTATGGATGCACTAGAGTTTTTAGATCAAGATTAAATGATCCTGTTTTCTCTATATTTAAATTAATTGAAATTAATTTAAATTAAAAAAAAACTTTTTATCCCGTCTAACTACCACTTATGTAGTTTGTATAACATAGTACTTTAATGCATTTTACATTTGTAAGAAAATTAAAATAAAATAGAAGTATGGAAATGTACAGAATTAAAAATGAGAAAAGTGTTTTAGGTGGTGTATGCCAAGGCTTGGCAATTCATTTGAATACAGACATCACTTTAATTAGAGTAGCATTTGTAATATTGTTTTTTACACCATTCCCAATAATTATTTGCTATTTGATTTTATGGGCAGTATTACCAAAATATTCAGGTGTTCTTACTTCTGACATTGAGACAATTAATAGCGATGCAAATAATAATTTTAAACAAATAAATAATATGAGTAATCAATCAAAAAACGGAAATATGATAGGAGGACTGATCCTTATTGTATTAGGAGCAATCTTTTCTTTCAAAACTTTCTTTGACATTAATCTTTTTTCTTATCTAAAAAATCTTTGGCCGTTAATTTTAATAGGTTTGGGAATTTGGATTATTGTGAAGGAAAAAGATGTACCAAATAATGGAGGTGATACTAATGCCACTGATGGTGGAACTAATTATTAATCGTTAATTTTTTATGAAAAATAAAAATAACATCTTCTGGGGAGCCATTTTGGTTGCCTTTGGGTTTTACTTTCTTGGAATAACTAACGATTGGTTTCAATTTGAAATTTCAATGCGTGAAATTGCAAAATTTTGGCCTCTTTTAATAATTTTGGGGGGAATTGCAGTCTTATTTAATGAAAGAAAAACTATTTACTACCCTACTACGGCACTGTTAGTTGCTTTTGCTATTCCTTTAGGTATATATCATGCCTCTAATAATGCAGTGGATAATTTTAAAGAGGAAATAAATGATGAATTTAATTTTGATTGGCATGACAACGACAATGAGAATGAGTATGATTCAGATAGTACTGAAAGCTTTAATTCCTCCACCCAAAATTTCAGTGTAGAATTAGATAAAGAAATTGAAGAGGCTACATTAGAGATTGGTGGTGGAGCTGCAGAATTCCATTTAGAAGAAACAAGTGGAAACAATTTGTTTCAAGCCGAGACTAAATTATTTGGTGGCAAATACAGCCTTACCGAGGAGAAGAAGGGTAAGCTTCATGATATTGAGTTTACTATGAACAATAAAAATAACTCACGAAGTTTTAAATTTGGTAAAGGAGAAAGCAATGATGTTTATTTAAAACTAAACAAAAAGCCTATTTGGGATATTGATTTAAATATTGGTGCAGGAGATTTGAAGTTTGATTTAAGCGAATATAAAGTTAAAAGTATCGATGTAAAAACTGGAGCAGCTAACCTAAATCTAAAAATTGGAAATTTAGTATCCAATTCTTTAATAAACGTTGAAAGCGGAGTAGCAAAAGTGAAAATATCAGTACCAAAAGAATCAGGTTGTGAAATTGAAATGGATGGAGCTTTAAATGCGAAAGATTTTGAAGGATTTTCAAAGTCGAGTTCAGGAACTTGGAAAAACACTGATTATGATATCTCCAAAAATAAAGTGAATATTAAAATTAAGAGCGGACTTTCGGCTGTAAGTGTTGAAAGATATTAATTTCAAAATCCGATTATATTTAAAATCTACTTTTCCCAAAGTAGATTTTTTTTAGTCTTTATATTTTAAAGCCTCCACTGGGCTGATGTTCCTTATTAAAAAAGACGGAATTAATAGTACTAACAAAACAATAATAAATACACCCAGATTTATTGCCAAAATAATAGGCCAATTCCAAGCTATTGGAACAAAATTCATATAATAATTCACCGGATCTAAATGAATAATTTTAAATTTATCTTGAATAAAACATAAACCTAGGCCTAAAAGATTTCCAATAACTAAGCCTTTAAGAATTATTTTTGCTCCGTTAATCAAAAAAATCGACCTAATCTGTCCATTCAAACTTCCAATTGCCTTTAAAAGGCCAATCATTGGGGTTCTTTCCATTATCATTATTAATAAAACAGAAATCATATTAAAAGAAGCAACTATAACTATCAATATAATTACTATTAAAATATTTCTGTCAAGTAGTTTGAACCAGTCAAAAAATTGTGGTAATATTTCTGTTACTTTCAAAACTTGATATTCTTGTGAAAAAATAGAAAGCAATTCAGCTTTAGCTACATCTAATTTATCAATATCTCTTAAAAATATTTCAAAGTGTCCAAATTCACCATTTTCCCAGTTATTTATTTTTTGAATCAGTGCCAAATCACCTAAAACATATATTTGGTCCATTTCTTCAACATTTGATTCATAAATTCCCACAATCTTTAATTTTCTTGCTCTTGGTGGATCCTGAATAAAATAAATTAATAATTCATCATTTAATTTTACATTAATTTCTTGAGCTAATTTTTTAGAGATTATTAGCTCATTTGATATCTGAGAAGAATTGTAATTTATCTTTCTTCCTTTAATTATATTTGGAGAAAAGGCATTCCAATCGAAATCTTTGTCGATTCCTTTAAAAACTACTCCGGAAATTTCTTCATCTGATTTTAGAATAATTGATTTAAAAGCTACTTTATTAATAGACCTAATATTAGGATTTTTTTTTACCAAATGAATTAATTCTAAATTATTCGGCATACTTGCTTCCTCAAGCGAACGATTAACCGTAAATTTGCTGACTTGTAAATGAGAGGTAAGACTAAAAAGCTTATTTTTTATTGTATTTTTAAAACCAAATAAAACAAAAAAAGAAATAATTAAAACTGAAACAGCTATAGAAATACTTAATACACCCACATTTATTATTAATGAAGAAAAAGTTTGACTTTTTGTATTCTGTATTTTTTTAGCCAAAAACAAACCAATATTCATAGTATGAAACGATTACTTTTTATTCAAATATTTATATTTCTGTTTCTAATTTCAAAAATTAGTAAAGCCTTTGATGAAACTTTAAATGCAAAGGTAGTGGTTGGAGCTGAAAACCTATCGGAATATTTACACTTGTTAAAAAATCAAAAAGTAGGCTTGGTGGTCAATCATACTTCAAAAATTGGGAAAGAACATTTAGTGGATGTATTATTGAAAAACAAAATTAAGATACAAACAATTTTTGCCCCTGAGCATGGTTTTAGAGGAGAAGAGAGTGCAGGAGAAACGATAAACAATTCCATAGACCAAAAAACGGGAATTTCTATAATCTCACTTTATGGAAAAAATAAAAAACCCAGTAAGGAACAATTAGCTGATTTAGATATACTTGTTTTTGACATACAAGACGTAGGAGTTAGATTTTATACGTATATAAGTACATTAAATTATGTAATGCAAGCTTGTGCCGAAAATAACAAGCCCCTGTTGGTTTTAGATAGGCCTAATCCGAATGGACATTATATAGCTGGACCAGTTCTAGACTTAAAATTCCAATCATTTGTGGGAATAAATCCAATTCCTGTTGTTTATGGACTTACTATTGGTGAATTGGCCTTAATGAACAATGGGGAGCAATGGTTAGGAAAAAATTTAAAATGTAATTTAAAGATTATAAAGTGTAGAAATTATTCTCACAAATCAAAATACATTTTGCCTGAAAAGCCTTCTCCAAATTTACCAAATAACACTTCTATTTGGTTATATCCCAGCATTTGTCTTTTTGAACCTAGTCAGATTAGTGTTGGGAGGGGCACTGATTTGCAGTTTCAAGTTATCGGAGGTCCTGATAATAATTTAGGTGATTTTGTCTTTACTCCGAAAGACATGCCAGGAGCAATAAATCCCGTTAATGAAGGCAAAGAATGCTTTGGCTTAAATCTATCAAAAATAGATGCATACAATACTCCATTCACATTAAAATATATTATCGATTTTTATAAAAAGTTTAAAGACAAAAATTCATTTTTTACCAATAAAAACTTTTTCAATCTTTTAATAGGAAATGATTGGGTAATAAAAGATTTGGAAGATGGAAAAAATGAAATCGATATTGCAAAAAAATGGCAAAGTGATTTGGAAATATTTAAGAAAAAAAGATTGAACTATTTATTATACGAAGAATAGCATATGACAGATGAAATATTAATTATTGATTTTGGATCTCAATTTACCCAATTGATAGCCAGAAGAGTACGAGAATTGAATGTTTATTGTGAAATCCACCCTTTTCACTCAATTCCAACAATAACAGCAAACATTAAAGGAATCATTCTATCGGGTAGTCCAAGTTCAGTAAGAGAAGAGGATTCCCCAAGAATTGATATGAGCAGTTTTAGAAAGAAAGTCCCAATTTTAGGCGTCTGCTATGGGGCTCAATTGTTAGCTATCACTAATGGAGGTAATGTTGAAGCTTCAAAAACTCGAGAATATGGGAGAGCAATAATTGAAAGTTTTGATAAAAACAATGACCTATTAATTGGATTAGAATCAGAGTCGGAGGTATGGATGTCTCATGGAGATAGTATAACAAAAATGCCAGAAAACGCAGAGTTAATTATCTCTACATCATCAGTAAAAGTAGCTGGTTTTTCATTTAAAAATGAAAAAACTTTTGGAATTCAATTTCATCCAGAAGTAACTCATACGCAATTTGGTAAAACCTTATTAAAAAATTTCCTTGTTAATATTTGTGGATGTAAACAGACCTACACCCCTGCTTCCTTTGTTGAAACAACCGTTGCTGAATTAAAAAACGAATTAGGAAACGACAAAGTGGTCCTTGGTTTATCGGGTGGAGTAGATTCTTCTGTAGCCGCGATGTTGATTCACCAAGCTATTGGAAAAAACTTATATTGCATTTTTGTTGATAATGGCTTGCTTCGAAAAAATGAATTTGAACAAGTTTTAGATTCATATAAAGGCTTGGGATTAAATGTAATTGGCGTAAACGCAAAAAACAGATTCTATGAGTCCTTAAAAGGTTTATCAGATCCTGAACTAAAAAGAAAAGCCATAGGAAAGACTTTTATAGAAGTATTTGATGATGAAGCTCATAAAATTAAAGATGTTAAATGGCTGGCCCAAGGAACTATTTATCCTGATATTATCGAATCAGTATCTGTAAAAGGACCATCTGCCACAATAAAATCTCATCATAATGTAGGAGGTTTACCTGATTATATGAAATTAAAAATAGTGGAGCCTTTAAAAACTCTTTTTAAAGATGGGGTAAGAGAAGTTGGAAAAACGCTTAATATGCCTAATTATATTTTAGGAAGACACCCATTTCCAGGACCAGGTTTAGGAATAAGAATTCTCGGAGATGTAACTGCGAACAAAGTAAAAATCCTTCAAGAAGTAGATGCTATTTTTATTGAAGGTTTAAAAAGTTGGAATCTTTATGAAACTATATGGCAAGCCGGAGCGATGTTATTGCCAGTACAAAGTGTTGG
>DAIQBE010000218.1:0-5712 GCA_036781325.1 Leadbetterella sp.
CGTTTATATAAAATACAACCAACTATTGACTATTTGTCGATTCTTTGGGATGAAATGTATAGAGGCATTAATACATGTAATGCTGTAATTGCAAGAGCAGGGGCTGTAACAGGAGTTACGGATGCTACAAAAAAACTAAGAATAGCTGAGGTAAAGTTTCTAAGAGCTCATTACTACTATATTTTGCTGCAACAGTTTGGTCCTCTTGATTTGAGATTAACCGAAACTTTGGCCCCAACCAAAGAATCAAAGAGAAATAGCGAAGCCGAAGTGTATGCCCAAATCATTAAAGATTGTAATGAGGCCATAGCTGACTTAGAAAATAGAGCACATGCAGCTGAATATGGTAGAGCAACAAAAGCTTCAGCAGAAGCATTATTAGCAAAAGTTTACTTAGCTAAAGCCTATGGACCCAACAAGGCTGCAGATGATTTTCAAAAAGCCGCAGACTTATGTTCTGGCCTAATTACTAAATATAATTTCAGATTACTTAGTGACTTTGCAGCTGTACATGACGAAAACAACGAGCAAAACTCTGAAGTGGTTTTTGCAGTACAATATACCACTGATCTGATTACCAATGCAACCAACGTGGGTGGCGAAGGTGGTGGTGGTAATAACCTTCACCTATTCTTTGGTATGCAGTATGATACGCAAGCGGGAATGATAAGAGATGTATTCAATGGTCGTCCTTTCAAAAGATTAAGACCAACAGCTTTTTGTTTAAATAATGTATTTGGCGAAAGAGTGAATGATTCTCGTTACAAGAAAACTTTCAAAGATACATGGAGATGTAACAGCCCTGGTTCTTTCAATACTGCTTTCGACAACTCTAAGGCAAGAGTTACTTTTGCCGCTGGAGATACTACCATATTTATTCCAGGTTTTGAAATGAGTCTTGAAGAAAGAGCTAAAAGGAAATATCAAGTATTGGTGCCTAGTAAGTATGATGAAGCACTTTTCCCAACTTTGCAAAAGTTTTTTGACACTAAACGCCCAGACAGAACTGAGCCTAGAGGTTCAAGAGATTATGTGGTTTGGAGATTGGCAGATATTCTCTTGATGCGTGCTGAAGCTAATTTGCAGCTAGGTAAAAAAGCAGAGGCTGTGGCTGACGTAAACATGGTAAGAGAAAGAGCCGCTTGGCCAGGTAGAAATACTGCTATGAGAATTACTGAGGCTCAATTGACATTTGACTTCCTTGTGGATGAGCGTGCTCGTGAGTTGGCTGGTGAGCAAACGCGTTGGTTGGATCTTAAGCGTTGGGGACTTTTAGTGGATAGGGTAAAAAAATACAATCCTCAAGCCTCAGCTGTTGCAGATAAGCACTACCTTCGTCCAATCCCTCAAACACAAATAGATCGGACGGCGGGAGGAACCTTTGCTCAGAATGCTGGATATTAAAACTATTTAACTTTAAATATAAAAACCCCGAAGCAATTCGGGGTTTTTTTCTCTAAATAATAATTAAAATGAACAGAAGAAACTTTATTCAATCTGCCTCAGGTGTTTTATTAGCAGCTAAATTTGATGTTTTTGCCGCTAAATTCTCACAAAAAATGGCATATTCAGCAATCACATGGAATGGGAATGACCTTGTGGCTATAAAAGAAATAGCAGAGCTCGGTTATAAAGGCATTCAGCTTAGAGCCAATACTTACGCCCCATTTAAAGACAAACCGCAGGACTTGAAAGATACAATTGTAAAAAATAAGCTAGCCTTGGCTATGTTTTCTAGTGGAAACGTAAGTATTCAAGACGATATTTCAAAGGATATTGAATTGCACCTTAATCATGCAAAATTTATTAAAGCACTTGGGGGTTCTTCCTTACAAATCACTAATTCCTCTCGCCCTAAAGACCGACTACCTACTTCAGAGGAATTAAAGAAATACGCAAAAAATATGTCTGAAGTGGCTAAAGTGGTACTAGAAGAAACAGGAATTCAAGCGGCTTATCATAATCACATGAACCAATTGGGCGAAACCCCAGAAGAAGTAGATATAATTGTAAATTCAATGAACACAAAATATATAAAACTACTTTTAGATGTGGCTCATTATCACCAGGGTGGTGGTGTTCCTGCCGACGCCGTTTTAAAATACAAGTCTATTTTGTATGCTACTCATATCAAAGATACGCGTCCCGATACCGAAAACAAATCAGGGTATAGATTTGTAGAGCTTGGTCAAGGGAAAGTTGATTTTGAAAGTGTTTTTGCAAATTTGAATAAAATTGGATTTAAAGGTTGGAATATTATTGAGCTTGACTCTGTTCCTGTTAAAGGAAGAACAGCCTTTGATTCGGCTAAAATTTCTCACGCATTTCTTACGGAAAAAATTAAAGTTAAATTCTAATAAAATCATGAAAATCAAGATTCTTTTCTTAATTTTTTTATCATTTGGTGTTTTTGCCCAAAAACCCAAAATGAAGAAAATATTTAATGGTAAAAATTTAAAAGGCTGGGTAATTCCCGACGACAAAAATTGCTGGACAGTAGAAAATGGTTTGCTTAAAGTGAAAAGCGAGCCCTCTAAAAAAGGGTCAATTCTATGGACGGAGGAAAAGTATCAAGATTTTATAATTCAAGTCGATTTTAAAATGGGGGAAGGAAGAGTAGACTCAGGGATATTCTTAAAATCGGAATTAAATCAAATTCAAATTGGTATCTCAGGTTCATTAAAAAGAGATATGACCGCTTCGCCTTACGTAATAGGAAAAATGTATCCTAAAGAAGCCGTAACCGTTAAGGATATTTTAAAACCGAAAGACTGGAATACCATGAAGGTATCTGTTATTGGGAAAAATTATAAAGTTTGGCTCAATGGGATTGAAGTTATGGACTATACTACGGAAAGTATTCCAGAAATCGGGCCTATCGGTTTACAGTTGCATCCTGGAAACGAAATGTCAATAGATTATAAAAATCTTTTGGTAGCGAAACTCTAATTTAATTTTAATTATTTAAAAATTAGAACAATAGTACCATTTTGACCCTCAAAATTGTGGCAATGTTAAATAAATATCAAATCAGCAACATTTTTAGTCAAAAACCTATTACATTTTGGCAGTATTAATTGGTAACTTTGGGTCCTATTTTACCTTTAAATATTTAAAAATGAAAAAATTTGTAGTATTTGTTTTTTGTTCGTTTTTTACTCAAATATCTGTTGCACAAACACCAAAATGGGTCTCGCTATTTGACGGGAAAACTTTGAATGGCTGGAAGCAACTGAACGGGAAAGCTAAATACACCATAGAGAAGAATGAAATTGTTGGTACCACAGTTGCAGATACTCCCAACTCGTTTTTATGTACGGAAAAAGAATACGGTGACTTTATTCTAGAACTTGAATTGAAAGTGGACAATTCCATGAACTCTGGGGTTCAATTTCGTAGTTTATCTAAACCAGATTTTAAAGATGGACGTGTGCATGGCTATCAAATGGAAGTAGATCCTTCAGAGCGAGCATGGTCTGGAGGCGTTTATGATGAGGGTCGAAGAGATTGGTTGTATAATCTAAATATCAATCAAAAAGGAAGACTAGCTTTTAAAAAAGATACATGGAATACATACAGAATTGAAGCCATAGGAAGCACGATTCGTACTTGGATAAATGGCATTCCAACTGCTCATTTGATTGACGACATGACAGACAAAGGTTTTATTGCCCTGCAGGTTCATGCCATTGGAAAAGACCAAAAAGCAGGTACTCAAATCAGATGGAAAAATATCAAAATTCAAACAGAGAACCTAAAGCCGAGTCCCATTGATGATTGTCCTGTAATTAATTGGACTTTAAACACCATCTCTGCTCAAGAAAAAGCCCAAGGTTTCAAAATGATTTTTAACGGTCAAAATTTTGATGGTTGGAGAAAAGTACATGGCACAGATAAACCCAACAGTAGATGGAAAGCTGAAAATGGAATACTTTCAGTTGGTTCTTCAGACGGTTCTGAAACAGGAAATGATATTGTATTTAATGAGAAATATGGCGCATTTGAATTGGTTTTTGATTTTAAACTTACGGAAGGAGCTAATTCTGGAGTAAAATACTTCGTCGATGAAAAGTACGATTCAGGTGGAAAGTCGGGGGTAGGACTTGAATATCAAGTTTTAGACGACGAGAAACATCCTGACGCAAAAATGGGAGTGGTAGGAAACAGAACTATGTCAAGTTTATATGATTTAATTCCAGCTACAAAATTAGACAAGCGTTTTCAAAGAAAAATTGGCGATTGGAATCAAGCTAGGGTAATTGTTTTTCCAAATAATACGGTACAACATTGGTTAAATGGATTTAAAGTACTAGAATATGAACGCAAAAGCAATATTTACAATGCTTTAGTTGCAAGAAGCAAATATGCTAAATATGAAGGTTTTGGAGCAGCAGATAAAGGATTAATTCTGATACAAGATCATGGAGATACTGTTTTTTATAAGAATTTAAAGATTAGAGCACTTTAGTCCTATTTTTTAAATTTTGATTTCTTTAAATAAATTGATTATAAATAAACTAGTGATTTAGAGTGAAAAAAACAGTATTCCTAATCCTATTTGCAAGCCCACTTTTCGCCCAAAAAACTTCTCAACCAGTTCTGGGGGCAAAAAATGTTAAAATCATCAAGTCTGGAAATTTAGAATTTAAAGACTTAAATAAAAATGAAAAACTTGATAGGTACGAAGATTGGAGGCTCCCAGTTGATGCCAGAGTAAAAGACCTTCTTTCTAAAATGACATTGGAAGAGAAGGTTGGTTTTATGCTTATTAGTACAACTAGAATGAGCGGTGATGGGGGTTTTACTCCTATTGCTGATGGTAAATCCTCTATTACAAGTGGTTTTAATGAGGATGATTTGGTGCAGAATAATAATATGTTTACCAGAAAGCCATTAACCGAGCCAATGCTTTCGGCTTCAGGGACCACCAAAGCTGTAAATGAGCGTCACCTCAGACATTTTATTTTAAGAGCTAGTACTTCAGCAAAAGTAATGGCGGAGTGGTCTAACAATCTTCAATCACTTTGTGAAGACTCACGGTTAGGATTGCCGGCCATAGTAGCTTCTAATCCAAGAAACCACATTACCACCGATGCAGCAGTAGGCTTGAGTGTAGGTTCTACAGTATTTTCAAAATGGCCAGGAGAGTTGGGTATGGCTGCGATGCGAGACTTTAAACTTACCCGCGAATTTGCAGAAATCGCAGCCAAAGAATGGACCGCTGTAGGACTAAGAAAAGGCTATATGTACATGGCCGATTTGGCCACCGAACCACGATGGAACCGCACGGAGGGTACTTTTGGTGAAGATGCTGATCTCTCTTCCAACATGATCAGAGAAATAGTATTAGGATTTCAAGGCACAAAACTGGGAAAAAACTCAGTAGCAATGACCACTAAACATTTTCCTGGAGGTGGTCCACAAGAAGGTGGCCAAGACTCTCATTTTGATTGGGGAAAGTTCGCTCATTATCCCGGAGGAAATTTTGACAATCATGTAAAACCATTTATTGCCGCAATAAAAGCTGGAACTTCATCTATTATGCCTTATTATTCTGCTCCTAAAGGAAAGGAGTTTGAACAGGTTGGTTTCTCTTTTAATAAAGCTGTTATTGATGATTTATTGCGTAAAAAATTAGGTTTTAAAGGTATAATAAACTCTGATACTGGTCCAATAGAAATGATGCCTTGGGGGGTAGAGTCGTTAACAATT
>DAIQBE010000219.1:0-5700 GCA_036781325.1 Leadbetterella sp.
GAAATTCGCCTAAAATTCAAAGTACTTGATTTCGGAAACAGCGAATAAATTAATATTTTTTTGCTGGCAGTTTCAAGTTCTTTTACAAGCCAAATATGCGCTTGATGATGATTGGAGTTATGTAGTTGAGTAGAGGTTAAAAGTATTAAAACAGGTTAGAATGGAATCTTATTTTACAACAGTAATAAAATTAACATAAACTTTATCATCATTTCTGGTTTTTAGGGCGTAGTAGTAAGTGCCAGAGTTTACTTCACTATTTCTAAACCACGATACCGTTTCGCCATTCCACAATATTCTATTATTTTGAATATCTTTCATACTGAAACTTTTCACTTTATGTCCCCATTTATCGAAAATTTCAAGAAAATCCAGCTCAATACCATTGGGCACAAATATTTCTAATTGGTCGTTGGCGTTGTCGCCATTAGGAGAGAAACCATCCCTTATTACAATCTTATCTTTAAAATCAATAGCCAATTTTATTACCGTCGGATCTGATAAACTTTGATTGATATAATACCCATTATTAGAAGTATCAGAAACCATTTTGCCGCTGCTCGTAAGTCCAGAAGCTACAATTTTGTTAAAATAAGGCCTAAAATTATAATTATTTTCTATTTTTAAACTGTAATAAATACTATCCGTTTGGTTAGGTAATAAATTGTCAAACTCTTTGGTTACCAGCATTTGAGGATTAAAATTTCCATCAAAATTTTCATTGGCTCGCAATTTTGACCTTTTGCTGGTAGTGGGCAAGCCCACGGAAAGAAATTTTGTGTCTTTCCCAAAAGTATCTTTTAAGTTGTTGTACACCTTTATTTTATTGAGCACGGCATTTCCAGTATTTTTCACTTGGATCAAAAAAGTAAAGACTTGGGTGTCTTTATTTAAGATTGCAGAATCTACGATCACTTGAGATGCAGCTATGCTTGAGGTTGCGGTGTTTCTTTCGAATATTATGGCCGTAGCTTGGCTGTTATTATTAAAATCTCCATCATTGTCTGGGTCTGGATATACACCTTCGGTGGATACATCCAATAAATTGGCTTTAGAAAACAAATAAGCATTGGCATAAAAAACGCTTTTCTCTGCTTTCTCTAAATCTACTTTAAATGTGATTTGTGCTTTTTGAATGCTTTTTGATTTGAAAGTACTTAAAGAATCAATTAATAAAGTAGTATTATTAAAAGTGCCATTAAAAGCCGGGTCTATTTTTACATTGTCTAATAACGAAACTTTCACACTTTCAGGAATTAATCTGGCTCCATTTCCAAAAGTCTTATCTAAGTCAATTTGTACTTGAACAGGGTTTACATCCAAAGCACTCATATTGCTAATCCAAAGATTTAGTACGCCCTCATAAATAGTATTCGTAATTTTTTTTGGTTTGTCAGCAAATAAGTTTAATCCTAAAAGTTCTTTATAATTATTTTCATTTAATACAATTTTGGCTTTCGCGTTAGCTACATTAATTTTAGAGGCATCTTCAATAGAAAGCACAGAACTTACCTCAATTTTTGAATTACTTAATGATTTGGCTGTAATATTTAACGTAATACTTTCTCCGGGGTTAAGTTCATAAGGCCGGGAGCCTTCCATGGCATCGTTGTTTTCATTTACATAATCACGGCTTATCTCGGATAACTTATTGGTCAAATCAGTGTTTAGTATTACTCCAGTCAATTTAGTGTTACTTAGATTTTTAGCAGTACTCGTAATTTGGACTTCTTCACCTACTTTTACTTCTGTTTTGTTTGATTTTATAGATACTTTTAGTGCACTATTTGGTGACTTTATGGAACCCACCACTGAGCCTTGGCAACTATTTATCTTTACTATAATTTTTGAAGGAGCCGAAAAACAGCCCGCTTTGTTTTGTCTATATAAATAATAAGAACCTTTTCCTACCGTATTTATTTGAGAGAGTTTTTCAGAAGTAGGGTCTTCTACTGCGTAAAATGAATATGATGTTTTATCCTTAAGGTCTAAATCCAGAATAGCATCAAATAAGTTTACGGTTTCATTCGGACAAACATTAGCAATTTCAACTAATGTTTTTGGAACTTTGGGTAGTTCGGAAACCAGAATTTCGAAATTGGACGACCAGTCGCTAAAGCAGGTTCCATCTTTCGAAAGACAACGGGATCTGAACGTGTAAACTCCAGATTTTTCAGCTGTAAATTTCAATACTTCACTTTTAACTTTATTCGACCATTCTACAAGACCGTCGCAATTTTGAGCATTTAAATAGGCGGTTTCTCCAATGCAAACCGCTTTAGTTATACTTGTTATAACCGGAATAGATGGCTTGCCGATTTTGATTTCTATAGGTGCTGATTGCTCGCTATAGCATTGATTTGCAAAGCAATTAGCCGAATATTGAGCATCTTGCTTTGGCTTCACCAAAATTTGATTGCCAGTTAATCCATTAGACCAAAACACTTTACCGTCACACCCGTATATTTTTAAGCTTACCGCCTCGCCCTCGCAGATGATATTTTTATCTATATTTATTTCAGGAGCTTTAGCTTTTGCTACTCTTATTATTTTTATAGGATTCGAACTTTCTGAAATCCCACAAGTCGATTGGCAATACGCATCATAGGTTCCCTCTAGCACTTGGGTTTCTCTACCCGAGTCGCCATTTGACCACAGAATCCGCCCATTTACACAACCAAAGGCTTTCAATGTAAGCACTTCGTTTCCACATATTTCGGTTTTTGTTGAAGTAATGATAGGCGACTTGGGTCTTATGTTTTGGTAATTGGTACTGTTTACCGCGAATACTGTATCTTTTACACTTAAATTGCTCGTTGGAAATAAATTATTACCACCCAATAGCGATCCATTGGTTTGATTAATAGCTACACCAGGTTCTGTTTTCTTAATTAAATCCTGGTTTACTCTAAAAATGATATCGTCAATAGCAATTTCGTCTCTTAGACCGGAATTCGAACTACCCGTATAATAATATTTCCAAAACAACTGTATGTAAGGCTGATTTAATAGTTTTTTAGGCAATAGTAGATCTTTAAATTGCTTTAAATGCCCTGCAGTATTGCCTCCAATATATTCTGTATTGAAATCAAAGTCTTCAAATTCATCCCTTTCATTTATTCGATATTGAAGTCGTATGGCATATTTTCTCTCTCCAGGTTCAATCGTTTTACTGGTCCATGAAATCCTGGCGGAATCTATTCCAAGGGTGTTTAGGGCTAAGACAATTCCTCCCAATTGGTTAAATGGATAGCCCTCGTTATCGCTAGGGCCGCTGGTATTCACAAAAGAGATTCCATTTTCCTCGAGACCATTTATTCTTGATTTGCTATCTAAATTGTAGGCTCCTGAAGTAAACCCCGCTATTTTCGAAGATATTTTTGGATCTTTTTGGTTAAGAAATACAAATTTTGCATTGGGCGGTGTGCTTCCTTTTGCCGAAAAAGCACTCCATTCTTTAAAGAAATACCCACAATCGGCTAAAGAAGCGGCTGGAATATTTTCAGAATTAACTAGATTGGTTTGCTCAAAATAAGCCGTATAACTGACGTCTTCTTCTAAATTAATAATAATAGTGCTGTCTTCTATAGTTTGACCTAAACTTTTCCAATATAAAAATTTACTGCCTGGTTTTGCAACAGCCACAATTTTGGTAGGAAGATTAGAAAAGTATTTCCCTTTCCATTCTCCATTTTCTCCAAATTTTATTCCAGGTAAGGTTTCCTCTAGCGTGAGTGTGTTTATTTTTATGTTGCCTAAGTTCGAATTATTTGTATTTAAAGTAATAGTAAATTCTTGGCCTTGATTAAAATTTGATTTCAAAAATTCTATAGTTTTTTCTGGCCTGTTAATTAAATATCTTTCCACTATTTCCACATTATTTTCCCAGTCTTGCATAGAAGGAATCGTTTTCCATCGAGCTATATGGGCCGGAATTTCTGATTTAAAAAGAGTTTTGAACTCATTTAAAATGGCGGTGGAGATTTTAGGAGAAAAACTAGCGTTAATGTGGTCTAAAAAACGTATGATGAATCGCTCCTTAAATTTTTCGTTTTGAATAAAAATATGAAAAATATTATTTTCTTCTTTTTCCAAAGCTCTTTTCAAATTGTCGAAGTTTTCATTTACAATCATTCCCAAGCTTTTATCAGCATCATAAAAAATATATCTCCATCTACCATCATGGCCAAACGGAGCCGAGGGGGCATAATTGGGAGTCCTATTTCTCCATAGCCTTACATTATTTTGTGGCCAGTCTATGTTACCTACGAAAATTTCTGCTATTTGAAAATCGATTATACTTTCGGGGTCTATAAAAGAAATTGCTTTGTTATAATTGTTGTCATCAGATAGGTCAGTAGTGTTTAAAAAATTAAGCATTTGCTCATAATGAACCCCATCGCCATATTCAATTTCATCTGGACCTGTCCAATTTATTTTTCTAACATCTACATTCTCGGAGCTCACTCCAAACTCTTCCTTTAGAAAATATTTATCTATGCGTTGTCTAAGCATATGAATTCCCCAGTACTCTCCGTTTAGATACATCAGAGTGGGTTGAGACTTTTGACTCGCAAAGTCGAAATGACTGACTAAACGCTGCACCAGTTCGTCTCTAAATAAAGTACCGTTATAGTCATTCCCAGAGTTTCTTAAAATAAAATTTTGTTGCTTTATTTCTGGATAATTTCCAAAAATGGAAACGCTGTTGAGTTCTTTTTTTCCATATAATCTTAAGGATTTATAAGGGAACGAACGCGAGCATGCACCTTGAATTCTTAAATCTAGGTCTTTACTAATGATTTGCGTATTATTTTTAAAAAATTCAAAATTACCAGGTCTTTCCCAAAGTTCGCCTTCATTTGAAAAGTTTCCGGGACTGCATAAATCTATTTCTTTATCCGGATTTTCTTTTCTGTAGTTATCAAAACGTAGGCCTGCGGTATAAATTCCTGAAGTGTAATCAAATAGATGATTTTCCTGCACTGTCATTGCGATAACGGGAAAGGTCGAAGACCTGGCACTTTGCGATCCTATAAAATAGGTATTTGTGACTACCTCGCTGGGCAAATACCCAGGTTTTACAGCAATGGCCCGAATAATAAATGCTTTATCAGTTTCTGAATCTGGGAAATAATTTGGAGAATTATCCCAGGTAGAAGAAATAGAACTAATTCCGTTCTTTTTGTTTATATTTTTAACAACTTGTATTTTATTAGCATAAGGGTAACTTACATACGATCTAGTTTGCATTTGACCTTCTTGCTCCCCATTTTTCTCTGCATACACATTTTTGTATGCGTATGTTTTAGGAATTAAGTTTGTGGGGCTAGGAATAGAACCGTCTGTGGTGTAATATATTTTTACAGAGGGGTCTAAATGGCTGAGGATTAGCTCAAAGGCATCACTGTAAAAACCTCCAATTTTTGAGAAAATGGGGTTCTTTACAAAATCTAAATAGGAAGTTATAGCGTTATTTGATTTTTTTGGACTTGGCTCTAAAAAATATTTTAATGCAACGGCTCCGTCGGGTTGTCTTCCATAGGAAATGTTTTCTCTTTGGTTTTGAAAACTAAGTTCGTCTATAATGGTTTTTCCGTTTGGATCCGTCAATACCACACTTTCAGATTCTGCCGAAAGTGCAAACGAGGTGTGTAGGTTTCCGTTTTGAGTTATACCACTGCACCAAATTACTAAAAA
>DAIQBE010000220.1:0-5699 GCA_036781325.1 Leadbetterella sp.
GGCAGGAAAATAAATATTCTTAAGATTCAAAGGATAATAAATTGCTTCGAAAAGATTATAATATGTGTAGGTTTGTCCATTTATTTCTTCCTCCTCGCCAATTATATTAGAAATTATTCTTCTACTTTCTAAACAATCTTTTGGTTTTAATTTTCTGGCTATATCTTCAATTTGCTTACTAATATTTTCAGAGAATTGAATAGAAGAAGTTGTTTTTGATGACAAATAAAATCCTAAATTCACTTTTACACCTTCTCCTTCAAAAATATTTGTTTTGGATGTTTTTAAAATTAAATCTAGCTCTTCAACATCTTTATTTGATATTAGATCGGTTTCAATATTCTTTTTCACATTTATGGTCTTACCTAAAACAGTAATAAGCTTTTCATTTACTTCTAAATTAAAATCTGGAATATTTATTTTTCCGGAAAATTCAGGAATATAATTTTGAGAAATAATATGCTGATTAACTCTTTTTTTATTAATTAAAACTATATTGTGCTTAACGATGCTACTTCCTTTTTTAAAACCTCGAAAGTCAGGAAACTCAGTAATATTGTATTGGTCAGCGTTTAATATTATCACTTTCAAAATCAAATTACCATCTTGAAAAACAACTTCATCGGGTCCTATTTCAATTTTTACAGAATAATTTTGTGCTTCACTATTTTTCAAAAAAGTAAAGAATAAAATTAATATCAATAAATATTTAATTTTTGATAACATTATGCAAAAATAACGATTGAAATTGATTATTTTGGGTGCTAGTTTAAAAATATAATGAAATATAAAGTTTATTTTTTAGTTTCTTTTTTGCTTTTGATTTTCAAAAACAAGACATCAAATGCTCAAATAGTTACTTTAGATTCTCGATCTTCTTTTCGTGCTTTACATATTTTAAGTGATAAAAATATTTGGGTATCTGGCAGTAATGGTTCTTTATTAGTAAGTTATGATGGAGGAAAACATTGGAAAAACACCTGCCCCAATCTTTACAAAAATTTAGATTTCAGAGGAATTTTTGCTATTAATAATAATACTATCTTAGCCATGAGTTCTGGAAATGCTGAAGATGGAAAAGCTATACTTTTAAAAACCACAAATTCTGGCGAATCATGGAACAAAGTATATGAGAGCAAAGAGAAGGGAGTATTCTTTGATGCAATAAAATTTCTAGACGCTAAAACAGGGTTTGTTTTGGGTGATGCAATTGATTCTAAACCATATTTATTAAAAACTATGGATAGTGGAAATTCTTGGTTCAGAATAGAGAAGAAAAATTTTCCTGACATTTTGAAAGGAGAAGCTTCATTTGCAGCAAGCAATAGTTGTTTAAGTACCTACAAAAAAAATGTTTGGTTTAATACACAAAATAGAATATTTCAATCCACCAATAAAGGGAAGACTTGGAAGGTAACGGAAACCCCTTTTGAAAGTGGAAATTCGAAAGGAATATTTGGAATTTACTTTAAAAATGAGTTAGAAGGAATAGCGGTTGGAGGAGATTATAAAGATACTTTAACATCAAATCTACAAACTGCATTTACTATAAATGGTGCAAAAACATGGGAAACCAAAAATCTAAGCTATGCACCTGGCCTATCTGAATGTACTTTTTTAACTGAAAATGGTAAAATTTGTATTGCCAGTTTGCAAGGTATAAGAATTTCTGACAATAATGGAATTAGCTACAAAGTAATTGACAAAACCCCATTCCATGTAATTTCTTGTCTTAAAAATACATGCTTTGCAGCTGGAGGAAATGGGAAAATTGGAAAATGGGAATTTTGAGTCCCTTACTTTCTTTTCATAAAAAAAAGAGATAAAGCTAAAAATTTTTTCCTCCTTTTTTTTTAAATTTTGTTTCTTTAATCTAAAGCAGCGACTCCGGGAAGAACCTTTCCCTCCATATACTCGAGTAATGCACCCCCACCAGTAGAAACATAAGATACTCTGTCTCCCAGGCCTGCATTGTTAATAGCAGAGGCGGAGTCTCCTCCACCAATTAATGAGAATGCGTTATTTTCCTCTGTCGCTTTTACTACTGCTTCTGCTATTGCGTTTGTGCCAATCGCAAAATTAGGGAATTCAAAAACTCCCATTGGCCCATTCCAAAGTATTGTCTTTGAATTTTTCAGAATTTCCTTAAATAGCTCAATAGATTTTGGCCCAATATCTAATCCTTCCCACCCATCTGGAATTTCACCTGTATTTTCTATTCTAACGTTTGCTTCATTACTAAAAGAATCGGCACAAACATTATCTAAAGGCATAATAATAGTTACACCCTTCTCTTTAGCTTTCTTTAAAATTTCTAAGGCTAATTCTTGCTTATCGGCTTCTAAAAGGGATTTTCCAATTTTGCCACCTAAGGCTTTAGTAAAAGTGTAGGTCATTCCACCTCCAATAATTAGATTATCAACAGAATCAAGGAGCTTCTCGATTATCATTATTTTATCCGAAATTTTGGCCCCTCCCATTATGGCAGTAAATGGTTTCTCTGCATTTTCTAAGATATGTTGAGCATTAACAATTTCGGCTTGCATAACTTTTCCACAAATTCTATCTTTAAAAAACTGGCCAATTATTGCTGTAGAAGCATGTGCTCTATGAGCGGTACCAAAAGCATCATTTACCCACACATCCCCTAATTTAGCTAATTTCTCAGAAAAAACAACATCTCCTTTCTCTTCTTCTTTATAAAAACGTAAATTTTCTAAGAGCAAAACTTCTCCAGGCTTTAAACTTTGTGCTAGATCGGTTGCAGATTTACCAATACAATCATCTGCAAACTTTACAGGTAAGCCAAGTATTAAAGAAAGCGGAGCAACTAGATGTCTCAATGAATATTTTTCTGTTGGCCCATCCTTTGGTCTACCGAGGTGAGACATTAAAATGCAAGAGCCACCATCGTTTAAAATCTTTTTAATTGTGGGAATAGTTGCTGTAATACGTGTATCGTCTGTAATTTCATTTCTTTCATTTAATGGAACATTAAAATCTACTCTTACAAGAGCTTTTTTATTTAAGAAATCAAAAGAATCTACTGTTTTCATTAGACTTGGGGAAATTATTAAAAGCAATAAAATAATTTACAAAGTTAAAATTTCTAAAGTTGAATGATATTTACATTTGAAATAAAAACTTTTAAACAGAAAATTTTATCTTTAAAATACAATATTTTGCACAAATTTTCATATTAGTAATAAATTAATTACTAATAAATTAAAAAAAATAAAGTCAAAATTGAAAATATAGAGCCATATGTTTGATTTTCAATTCAAAACCACTAATTTTGCAGTCCGAATTTTCGGAGAAATTATTTTTTACATTATTTTATTTTCAAAATGTTTCAAAACCAATACGAGGCAGTGTTCATTTTAACTCCCGTTTTATCTGAAGCCCAGATAAAGGACGCTGTTGACAAATTCAAATCAGTTCTAACTGATAATGGTGCTGAGATTACTAACGAAGAGTCTTGGGGCCTTCGTAAGTTAGCTTATCCGATTCAGCATAAAACCACGGGCTACTATCAGTTATTTGAGTTTAAAAGTGCACCAACTTTGGTGGCTACTTTAGAAATCGAATACAAACGTGACGAACGCATAATGCGTTTTTTAACTACTAAATTAGACAAAGATGCCGCTGCGTATTCGCTTCGTCGTCAAGGAAAAGTTTCAAAATCTAAAGAATCTGTTGCAGAGTAACACTTAAAAAATATCAAAATGTCATTAGTTAACGAACCAGTAGAAAGAAAAGATTCAAGTCGCAAAAAATATTGCAGATTTAAAAAATTAGGTATCAAGTTTGTGGATTACAAAGACCCTAATTTCTTATTAAAGTTTTTAAACGAGCAAGGTAAAATATTACCTAGAAGGTTGTCTGGAAATAGCTTAAAGTTTCAAAGAAAAGTTGCAACAGCAATCAAACGTGCTCGTCATTTGGCCTTATTACCTTACGTAGCAGATGGTTTAAAATAAACCTACGTTATTGCAAATTAAATATTGGCAAACATCTCATTAATTTAAATTTAAAATGAATATAATATTAAAAACAGATATTGCGGGCTTAGGATACAAAAATGATATCTTAAGCGTAAAGCCAGGTTATGGCCGCAATTATTTGATTCCTCAAGGCTTTGCAGTTTTGGCAACGGAGTCGAATAAAAAAATAATGGCCGAAAACTTGAAACAAGCCGCTCACAAAGCTGAGAAGTTAAAAACTGAAGCTGAAACAATTGCTCAACAAATTGGAGAAAACCCAATCACTATTTCTATGAAAGTAGGAGAAAGTGGTAGAATTTTCGGTAGAGTTACAAGTATTCAAATTTCTGATGCACTTGCTCTTAAAGGTATTATTGTTGATAGAAAGAAAATTACCGTCGAAGATATTAAATTTGTTGGTGATTTTAAAGCAATAGTTGATTTACACAAAGAGGTAAAACATGAAGTAAAAGTAAGCGTTGTAGCGGAAGAAGTAATTGCTTCTTAAAACAATCTTATTTCTTACATATTATACACGAAAAGGGTGCAAAGTTCTGAACTTTGCACCCTTTTTTTTTTAAGCTATTTTTGTTTTTACTTTAAAGTAGCAATCCAATCTGCAATTTCTTTTGCCTCTTCTTTAGGCACTTGAGTCATTGGAGCCATTGGAGGATATCCTGGCCAATTAGAAGGCTTTGGTTTATAAATCAGCTCGACAATCTGAGCAGGTTTATATTTTTTAGTCTTCATTACCTCTTTATATGCAGGTCCAACTAATTTATTGTCTGGATTATGGCAAGCCAAACAGGTGTTTTTCTGCAATAATTTTTGAATATTCGGTGGAATTTTAGTTTGTGCTTGAGCAGCAATCATTGTTCCTACAACAAAAAATAAAGAAAGAATTGTTTTTTTCATTTCTAATAGATATGCTTAAAATTAATATTTCAACACTACGCTGTAAAGGTAAATATTTTTTTGATTTTTCCATACATTTAGTTGTTAATGGGCTGTTAAATCATTATTCTTTAGCAGACCATTATAGAAATAAATGGAAATATGTCATATTTACAGCATCCGAAATTCCAAATCCTAACTAGTTACAATGAAAATGTTACTCTTAATACTTTTGCATTGATTTGGTTTTCTTTAAAAAAACGAAACCAAAATAACTGTTGATGACTGAGATTATCGCTAGGGGATTTAATTTCCACTAATTCATAATGATTTTCAGACCAAACTAAAAGATCGGGTAAACCTCGTGAATTTTCCACGATATTTTCAGCAATTTTAAGTACTATCAGCTTTAGTTTATCTAAGTCAATTTTATTTACAATTACTCGTACCATTTCCCATATTTCTTCTAACCAAACTACAAAAGGATTAGCTGTGCCTTGATTTTTTACATATGTTTCCCAAAGATGAGCTAATAGCTCCGAAGAATCCTGAAAGGCGTTTAATTGTACTTCTAATTGCTCCTTTCTTTTTGTGTAGAAATCTGGCAGATATAAATCCGAAGGTCGTCGCTGAAAAGGATGATGAAAAGCCACCAAGGATGGGTCGAAAATAACATCCCAAAACCAAAGTCCAAAAAGTGTCCTCCACGAGAAGTTTTCAGAAAACCCAGCTTGAAATCCTAAATCTAAATAATACTGAATGGCTCCAACCTCTACTTGATTCTTGTAGAATTTATCTATTTCAATTGCATCTGAACTTTGA
>DAIQBE010000221.1:0-1988 GCA_036781325.1 Leadbetterella sp.
CACCCAAGATGGCAAAACGGTTTCATTCCCTTATCAAAGTACTAGTCGAATAGAAAACAATAAGATAGTAACCTCTCGAATTTACTATGACCGAATGTATATGATGACACAATTGGGATTCAAATTGACACCACCCTAAAATACGTCTAAGAAATAAGGACTTAAAAGTCAATGGGTGATTTGAAATCACCCACTGACTTTGCCCAATTTTTACTTCTTAAATTCTTAATTAATAAAAACAAACGGGTAAGCCGAAAACCGTTCCGATAGCTATCGGAAGAGTAGGCAAAACAATAAATTTTATAATCATGAAAAAAACAATCTCAATTTTCTCCTTTCTTATTTGCATACTACTAGGTGCAAAGACTAATCTACTCGCTCAAACTACAGAATCACCACTCGCAGAAGTAGAATTTATGAAAGTTGCACCTGGTATGGGTGATGAATATTTGGCTGGTGAAGCAGTTTGGAAAAAAGTCCATATGAATCGAATTGCCAATAAAAACATTTTGAGCTGGCAATTGTACCGAAGGATGTATCCATCTGGTGCTAATGTTACGCATGAATACATTACAGTTACAGTTTATGCCAATGCCAAAAGCTTAGAGGACAAAAACAATAGTTTCAATTGGGATATTATTACCAAAGGCATGAATGCCATGGAAATAAATACGGCTACCACAATTGAAAGAGCCCGTACCATTGTGGGTGGAGGCTTATATGTGCACAGACTTGGGGCGGGTACTCAGGCAGGTAAATATTTGCAAATCAGACAAGTAAGTATTAATGGCGATAATCGTACTGAATATTTGAAAATGCTCACAGAGCTTCAGCCAACCCTAGAATTAGCCATAAAAAATGGCAAAACATTATCAAGAAATCTATGGGAAGATATGGTTTCGTCTGGACCCATGTTTACGGTAGGATATGATTATGCAAACCTAACAGATGCCTTAAAAAACTCATCGGGTTTACCTACCCTTTCCGAAGAATATGAGAAACTTAACCCCGGAAAAAAATGGGAGGCATTTTCGACAAAAGTTGGTAGCCTTTACACTGTAATTAACCATGAGCTTTGGGAAAAAGTAATGGACACCGTCAAATAACATTATCATAATTTTAAACTTTTTCTGAATAATTTTCCATTTAAAATAACTAGACAAAAATGAAAAACACCTTTAATTCAATCAAATTCGCAACCGCATGTGTTGCCTTAGCAATTTTATCTTTTAGCTGTACTAAAGCTGTTGAAGAAACTACTGAAACTACCGAAGTGGCAAAAACGGACATGGTAGCAGTTAAAGCAGAAATCCAAACTTTAGAAGAGGGTTTTGCAAAAGCTGACAATGAAAGAAATGCTGCGGCTATTGCTGCTTTTTATGCGGATGATGCTCAAAGTTTGTCGAATAATAGGCCTACAATTATAGGTAAAGCGGCCCTTTTAAAAGACATTGAAGCGGGTATAGCCAAAAGAGTAAAAGGCTCTACTATTGCATTTGAAGTTTCAGATGTGTTTGGAGACGAAAATCAAGTAACCGAAGTTGGAAAGTCAACAGTAAAAGATTCAACTGGTAAAGTTACTTATACTGGAAAGTATATGGCCATCTGGGAAAAACGAGATGGAAAATATGTGTGCATTAGAGATATTGGTAATGATGACGTAAAAGAAAAATAAAGTTCTTAGGTTTTTAGAATGCTTAGCTCAAAACTTTGAACATAAAATCTAAAGAATGAAATCAAGAGGTGTGTAATTGCACACCTCAATTTCTTCATTTAATATTTTAAAAAACGGGGCCACCGAAAACCGTTCCGATAGCTATCGGTAGAGTAGGTAAAACAATAAATTTTAAAACAATGAGAACTAAAATAATCAAACTCTCCATCCTTAGTATTGCCATGTTATTTTATATGGTAAGCTGCAACAAAACTACAAAAGTGGAAGAAGAAGCTGCTGTACCAGAAATTGCTAAACCAGACATGATGGCTAT
>DAIQBE010000221.1:1998-5687 GCA_036781325.1 Leadbetterella sp.
AGTCACTACTCCAGTAATCGATAGAACAAAGGTAGACATGATGGCTATCAAAGCGGAAATTCAAACCTTAGAAAACGCTTGGGCGAAAGCGGATAATGAACGTGATGCTCCTGCATTAGCTGCCATGTATGCAGATGATGCTCAAAGTTTATCGAATAACAGGCCGACAACAACAGGCAAAGTTGAAATTCTAAAAGACATAGAAGCCAATCTATCAAAAAAAGCAAAAGGAACTACTATAGCTTTTGATGTAGCAGATGTATTTGGAAATGAAAATCAAGTAACAGAAGTAGGAAAGACCACCGTAAAAGACGCATCCGGCAAAGTGACTTATACTGGAAAGTATATGGCCATTTGGGAAAAACGCGATGGAAAATACATTTGTGTTAGAGATATTAGTAATGATGATGTTAAAGAAAAATAGTTTACAAAAATATTAATCTTTACTCCCAATAAATCAAAGATTTTATATGGTCTACAAGCTAAAGAACATATTTAAAGACCTAGAAAACTCTGGAGCTTCATTTCAAAAAAAGCGGTACGAGATGGCCAATGGAGAAGATTCCTATGAAAACTTTTTGGGTTTGTTGCAAGAAAATACAGCAAACTACTGGTCTGAAATGATGACCTTGAGGCCTGAATCGAGTTCAAAATAAGAATTCTTATTCAAAAAATTTATTTTACTAACTTATTTATTAAAAAAAAGAATACGCAAATTTGCGTGTTCTTTTTGTACTAAATATTCAAATTAAACCCTATATAAATGCATGGAAAAACCTATTTTAGAGCAAGGATCGACAAACAGAGCTCCCGTTTCTGAAACAAACCGAATTACAACCATCGACATGCTAAGAGGCTTCGCCCTTTTGGGAATTTTGTTAATGAATATTCCTGGCTTTTCAATGCCAGATTATTCTTTTGAAGCTTTTAAAAATGACCCTAGCAGTCTTAATTTCTGGGTATTCCAAATTATTGGGGTCTTGTTCGAAGGAAAAATGAGAGCCATGTTTGGGATAGTTTTTGGAGCAGGTGTTCTCCTGTTTATTTCCAACAAAGGGACAAAAGGAGTTTCAGTTCACGCTTTGTTTTACCGCAGAATGTTTTGGTTACTTTTGTTTGGATTGATACATTCACACCTTATACTTTGGATTGGCGAGATTCTCTATCTATACGCTGTGTGTGGAATGATCTTGTATTTGTTTCGCAACGTGCCCCCTAAATACTTGGTTTGGGCTGTACCAATTGTAGCGGTGGCAAGCTTTGTTGCTGGCACCCTTCAATATCAAGACATCCGTCAAAAACGAATCGCATATTCGGAAGCCACAAAAGCCAAAACAGAAAACAAAATCTTAACAAATGCTCAAACTAAAGCTTTGACAGAATGGCGAGAAATCGAAAAGTCAATGATTCCAAATCGCGAAGATGCTAAAGCAAACACCAAAAAAATGAAGTCTGATTATGGTACAGTTGCTAGTTATTTACGTCCCATTGCAGTTGATATTCAAACTAAATACCTTCCATTTGAAGTTTGGGATTCTTTAGCATTGATGCTTTTAGGATTGGCCTTATTTAAGTGGGGCTTCTTAACGGGCTCTTGGTCCAATAAAGACTATTGGAAGGTTCTAAAAATAGGATATGGAATTGGCTTACCCTTGGTGATTTATGCCAATTATTTTTATTTCCAAAACTTTTCCGTGTTAGAAGCCAATCTTGCCCGCATGGAGCAGGTGCCTATCAATTGGGTGAATTTAATTTATCCATTTCAAAGAATTCTATTGGTAATGGCTCATGCATCCGCATTAATTCTGCTCTATAAAGCAGGGATTGCTTCAGGATTTTTTAGTCGATTAGTGGCAGTAGGCCGCATGGCTTTTACTAATTATATTACGCATTCTATGGTATGTACACTTTTCTTTTTTGGATATGGCTTAAATTATTTCGGCGAATTAGAATATTACCAAATCTATTTTGTGGTATTTGCTATATGGATTTTTCAATTGATTATCAGCCCAATATGGTTAAAATATTTCTTGTTTGGTCCATTAGAATGGTTATGGAGAAGTTTGACCTATTGGAAGATACAGCCTTTTAAGCGGTAGATAAGGCTTCTATAAAATCTTCCTAAGTGGAATAAAAAAGAACTAATAAATAACTATTGCTAAAGAAGCTTTAAAAACCTTCTTAGAAATTGTAGATTGGTTTAATAGGTATTAAAAAAACTTTTACTAATTATTAAACCAATCTTCATTTTTGAAATAATTTAAGGAATTAAAAGATTTCTTCAACCAAGTTTATTTTTTTATATTCGTTTTAGGTAAATCAATTTAAACCAATTCATTCATTTCAAAATTAAAATTTAACTGTCCCTATAACCCTTATGAAAAAACTAGCTTTTCTTCTATTTCTTAGTTCCTCCATTACAACTATCGCTCAGCATGACCATCATGTAGATGACTCCAAAACTGGTAGCAGTGGACATAGCCATTTGGCTCATATGTTAGCTTCTAGAGCACAAAACTTTTATATCCATAATTTGCCTGCACCTAAATTAATGAAAAACATTGGTGCCTCCTACATGAAAATTGAAACCAAATCTGACTCTTGTCAAAAATACTTTAATCAAGGCCTAAATTTATTGCATGATTTTTGGGACTTCGAGGCCTATCGTGCTTTTAAAGAAGCCATAAGGCTTGATTCTTCCGCAATTATGCCTTATTGGGGTCTGTACCAAATGCCTGGGCCCGATGATGACTCTGTATTGAAAGCCAGCAAAAAAAATGCAATAAAGCAAATAAAAAAATTACTCAAAAAGGCCAACGAACATGAAAAATTGTATGGAGAAATTACCATTTTGAGCGATTCATTAAAAGAAAAAGCAGACGAGGAAATATTTAAAAAAATGGATTACCTAATTCATAAGTTTCCAGAAGATGTAGACGCTAAATTGTTTTTGGCTTTGGGCAAAATGGCAGGTTTTGATACTGAAAAAAAGCCTATGGAAGGCCAAATGTATTCCGAATTTTTACTGAAAGAAGTACAAAGATTGGAACCCAACAACCACGGTTTTCACCATTATTGGATTCATCTCATGGAAGACTGCTGTCCAGAAAAAGCCCTCCCATCTGCGGATATACTAACTTCGCTTGCACCATATTCTGGCCATATTGTACACATGCCAGGCCATATTTACAATCGTGTGGGAGACTATAAACGAGCGCACGATTCATTTGTGGCGGCAGTAAAAACCGACTCCACCTACATGAAAACAGAGGGTATTCAGGAAGTAGACAATTGGAATTATATTCACAATATCAACTATTTGATTAACAATTCGGCCCACGATGGAAGACACAATGAGGCCCTTTTTTATGCTGAAAAACTTAAAAATATGACCGTAAATAAAGACCGCAAAAAAATTTACCAGGGCACATTTTTTAATCAAGGCATTTTGGCACCCGCACGCATGGAAATGGCCTTTGGCAATTGGGAAAAAGCAAGTGCCCAGTTTGAACTAGTTAATAACAAAGATTCTGTTTATAAATTTGGCCAAATAGAATATAAAAATGCATTGCAAATTTTCACTCAAGGAATGGATGCTATTTCAAAAAATAAATTAATGGAGGCTATTCAATTTTCTAATAGTTTAGACGCTCTGCTTTGGAGAAATCAAAACCAAACAGGAAAAGACA
>DAIQBE010000222.1:0-5682 GCA_036781325.1 Leadbetterella sp.
AAGGTGTTGAAATAATTCCTAAAACCATCAACGGTATGGAGGTGGAACGGCTTACAGCAACGACCTTTAAATATACAGTGATACCGATGCCAGCTGCATATCAGCGAGTTTTTGAAGACCACATGAGTCGATATCCTATTCCTCGAAATGAAATTTTTAAAAGTAAAGGTATTCTGAAACAAAATCCGGGCTGGTGACTTCACCCCCGACTCATTTCTTTAAATAGGACTGGGGTAAATTATAAGACAATATGAAACAATTTATACAATTTCTTTTAGGCTTATGGCTCATCTGTGCTTCTGAGGCCCTTGCCCAGACAAAAACTTCCCTTAAGGTTAATGTTTCGGGCGTAATTACGGATTCAAAAAATACCCCGCTCGTGGGTGCTTTGATAGCGTTGCAGGAAACCCGAATTCAAGTCACGACAGACAGTGAAGGGCGTTTTGTGATTCAAGCAACACCGGGTGATGTACTGGTAATCAGTAAAAATGGTTATCTGAGTCAGACAAAAACAGTGGGTGATGTTACCGACTTTCGGGCATCACTTAACCGGGCACTTACAGATGCTGGGGATGATGATTTGGTGCCAATTCCTTTCGGCGTGCGTAAAAAACGTGAAGTAAATATGGCTATTTCTTCATTCAATACCAAGAATTTACCCCAAATTCCTGTTGCTTCAGCCAACGCTACTTTTGCTGGTCGTATTCCAGGTTTGTATGTGCAGCAAACTGGTACTGCTCCTGGTTTAGATGGCGCCTTTTTCCAGACTCGAGGTTTATCAACATTTGGACCAAATAGCCTCCGAACACTCGTCGATGGGGTCACTCGTCCACTAAACGACATCGATATCAACGAGATCGAGAGCATTACAATACTCAAAGATGCAGCTTCGCTAGCGTGGTATGGCCTTCGCTTTGGCAGTGGGGTAATGCTAATTACAACTAAAAAAGGCAGTGCTACTCGCAACAACATTCATTTTGATATGCAAACAGGAGTTCAGACGCCGGAAAAAATGATTAAGCCTCTCAACTCCTACGACTTTGCCAAACTTTATGATGAAGCGTTAGTGAACGACGGATCACAGCCGATTTATGATGAGGCCACTCGGACTGCCTACCAGAATGGTTCTGATCCCTATCGTTTCCCAAGTAATAATTACATAGCATCATTTTTAAAACAGCAATCGCCTTCCCAAAGGTATGTATTATCGGCCGATGGGGGTAGTAACAATGTTAGGTATTTTGCCTTGCTTAGTTATTTCACGCAAGACGGGTTGTTCAAAAATGCCAAAACAGATGACTATAATGCTAATATTGGCTATAATCGATTCAATTTTCGGGGCAATGTAGACTTTGATGTGAACAAAAACCTGACCGTTGGGCTGAATGTTGCTGCTAGATCGGAAGGGCAACAGCAACCAGGCAATTTGGAAGTCGGTACTTTGTTGAGTTCGCTTTATAACACCCCACCCAATGCCTTCCCGGTTCAAAATCCAGATGGTTCCTATGGCGGCACAGCCTTGTTCCAGAATAACCCTATGGGACTGCTCCGCGACCGAGGTTACACCAGTTTCGTAACACGGGTGATGATGGCCACCATCGACATTCGCGAGAAACTCGACTTTTGGGTGCCAGGACTTTCTGCCAACATCAACTACAGCTACGATGTGCAGGGAACCTATTCATCGGGATTGAACCGAGATTTTCAGGTGGTCGATGCCACAGGAACAACGCCCCTGATTTTTCGAAATCAAACACCCTTGGCGTATAGATCGGCAGGGTTTGGTGGCACAGCTCAACGCAATGAAGGCTGGGCTGGATTTGACTATGACCGTAAGTTTGGTAAGCATCAGATTAACGCATCAGCACGAGCACAACGCAACGTAGCGTATACACCTTCGCAACTAGACTTTAGAGGGCAGGGGCTTTCTTCACGTATTGATTATGGCTTTAAAGATCGCTATTATCTGGGTTTTGTAGGAGGTTATTCCGGCTCTGAAAATTTTCCTCCTGACAAACGATACGGCTTTTTTCCTGCTGTTTCGGCGGGTTGGGTAATTTCAGATGAAGCCTTTATCAAACCCAACAAATTTCTCAGTTATTTGAAAATGAGAGCCTCGTATGGAAAGGTAGGCAGCAGCGATATTGGGGGCAGTCGCTTCCCGTTTGAGCAATTTTTTGCCCGTAATACAGGTGGAGGTGGTTACACCTTTGGCACGGGTTTCTCGGCTACAACCTCGGCCAACGAAGTATCCATTGCCAATCCGAATATTACTTGGGAAACCCTTACTACGCTGAATTTAGGAACAGATTTTCACCTATTTAACCACGCCATTACTGGCTCAGTAGATTATTTCATCAACAATCGTTCTGGCATTCTGACTCCATCGGCTATTCCGAGTATTCTTGGGAGAACATTGGTTGTTAATGAGGGTGAAGTAACGAGTAAAGGATTTGATTTTGCCCTCAACTATGATAAAAAAATTGGCAAAGTATCTCTTTCATTTTTTGCAAACGCTACTATATCCGATGATAGGGTAATATCCGAAAATGGACAGGGAGGTTTACCTGATTATCAGAGTACTGTTGGTCGTGTTGTGGGCAGTCGCTTAGTGTTTGTATCGGACGGAATATTCCAGAATCAAGCTCAGATTGATAATAGTCCCCGCCAGGTTTTATCGGGAAGAGTAGTTCCGGGTGACATAAAATATAAAGACATTGGTGGCGTTAACGGCATACCTGATGGGGTTATCGACAACCTAGATCGAATCCGGGTCAATGACCGCGATAGGCCAAAGGCGTTCTTTGGATTCGGGACTGTGGTAAAATACCATATATTCGATCTGTCTACTCATTTTCAAGGAGTTGCAGGACGAGTGATTGATACACAAGGGATTGTGAATTCCGGGCCATCGAACTTTAATCAGGAGAGTTTGAACCGCTGGACACCTGCCACCGCAACTACCGCTATTTACCCAAGATTGGGTATTTCAGACCGGGCTAACAATACTTCGGCATCTGATTTCTGGTTGACTTCAGGCGATTATGTTCGACTTAAAAATCTGGAATTTGGTGCCACCATGCCTCAGAAATTTCTTTCGAAATATGCTTTAAAAAATACTCGTCTATACATCGGTGGGTTCAACCTCTTTGTATTCGACAAACTTAAACTTGACATCGACCCTGAAATACCTGGAGCCGGTAGAGGAAGTGCATATCCCTATGTAAAAACCTTTTATGCGGGCTTGCGGGCATCATTCTAAGTACAAAAATCATGAAAAAGACAATTTTATTTCTTCTATTAATTAGCCTATTTGCTTGCGAGGATGACTTCCTCTCATTTGATTTTACAGATGGTAATATCCGAGATGAAACAGCCATCTGGGGTTCAGACCGTAATGCAAGAGGCTTCCTAAGCAACGTATATTTTGGTATCTTCAACCGCTATAATCTGGACGGAAATGGTTCCATGCTATCACAAGCGAGCGATGAGGCCTTAAATTCGAACCTCAGTTCGAGCATCAACGTTTTTAACAATGATACCTGGGGTTCGCTACGCACCAACGACGATCAATATGCTAACCTATATGACTACCTCCGACGTACCAATATATTCTTAGAAAAATCGCCTGGAAGTGCCATCTCCCCTGCCTCCGATATTCGCACCTTACGGGGCGAAGCTTTCTTTTTGAGAGCGATGTCCCATTTTGAATTAATGCGTCGATACGGGCCTATTGTGCTCGCAACTCGGTCTTACACTATTTTAGATGATCTTGATTTACCCCGCAATTCATTCGATGAAGTTGTAGCTCACATCGTACGCGATTGCGATTCTGCCGCTGTGATGGCTCTGCCAGGTGGTTTGGTGGATCAGTCAGCTGGAGATAAAGGGCGTGTTAGTCAAACAGCAGCCTTGGCATTAAAAGCCCGAACATTGCTTTATGCCGCCAGTCCTCTTAATAACCCCACAGGCGATGTTACCAAATGGCAACGAGCAGCAGATGCGTCTAGAGCTATCATAAGCCTAAACAAACATTCACTTTTAACTCTAGCTAACCTGCCCAATCTATGGAATTACGGTACACTAGCTTATAACGCTGAGGTGATTTTTGCAAGTCAAACCGACAATAATAACACGCTAGAACTGAACAATGCTCCTATCAGTTATGACGGTGCGCGTGGCCGCACCAATCCAACACAGGAATTGGTGGATGCGTTTAACATGAGAACGAGCGGTAAGCCAATTACTGACCCCACCTCTGGCTACAACCCCAACAATCCTTACAATGACCGTGACCCCCGCTTGGATCTGTTCATAATGCGGGATAATTCAACGTTTAAAGGTAGGGCCGTTGAAACATTTGAAGGCGGTAGAGATAACGTTCCGACAAACCTAAATAGCACCAAAACAGGGTATTACATGCGTAAGTTCACTATCCCCACTGCCTTTTGGGGGGTTGGGACAGCCATCAACGTACGTCGACCTTGGGTAATTTTCCGCTACGCTGAGGTTTTACTCAATCATGCTGAAGCTTTGAACGAAGCACAAGGCCCAGTGGCGGAGGTGTATACTTCAGTGAATCAAATTAGAACTCGAGCAGGGATGCCTTCGTTACCAGTGGGTCTGAGCAAAGACCAAATGCGAGAGCGTATACAGCAAGAGAGACAAGTGGAGTTGTGCTTTGAAGACCATCGTTTTTATGATGTTCGCCGTTGGCGGCAGGGACAGCAGTTGTTTAACCGCACGGTATCGGGAATAAAAATCACAAAGACGGGCACTGCATTTTCGTATACGCGTGTTCCTGTAGAAAACCGCATTTTCAATGAAAAAATGTACCGTTTTCCTATTCCACAGGCCGAGCTGAACCGATCTCCTAAAAACTTAAAGCAAAACGCGGGTTGGTAAGATTTAGGAATGGAGCCTCCACCCTATCTGATTCGGCGGTTCCCTAAATAGGGTAATATTTTATACCAACATGCTTAAACTGTCCGGTGGTTAGTAAACCTTTTGCAGCAACTAGATTGACGAAAGTAAATTTGTTTGGAAAAATCTAAAAAAGAACGAGGCGGGCGTTCCTGTTTAAAGGCAGAAGAATATATTGTTCGGATTTAAAATCCTATTTATCTAGCTTCGAGATTGTCCTGCAGAACATCTCGAAGAGCTGGGCGTAAAAAAACTGTCAAATTATTTCAGTAGCATACGGTTATAAATTTACTTTTCTGTTTGGTCGAAAAACAAATATTTTGTTATCTATAATGTTAGGCATTTCAGAAAAATACTCAAAAGTAGATTTAACTCTAAAATCTTTGACTTTCCTATCTGTTATAATTTTTTTAATCAAAAAGTTAGACTTTGAAATCCAAATAGTGATTTCAGAGTCATCAAGCTCCCGACCACTAATTTTAAAACAAAATGAACCATTAACACTTTCACTAGCTTGAAGAGTTTGATTTTTTAAATTCTTGAAAATACTAAACCCAAGAATATTTTTGTTAGGAAAAAGTAATTCTGGAATGTAGGTTGAAGTTTTAGAAGAAACCCCTTTTGCGGCTGATAGATGTTCTTCAATACTTTTTTCGGTTTCTATCTTGTTTACAACGCCCCACCATGATTTTGTTGAAAAACTGGAATCACAGACAATTGTATATAGAGAATTTGATTTACCAACTTCATAATACTCAA
>DAIQBE010000223.1:0-5675 GCA_036781325.1 Leadbetterella sp.
TTTTTGTAAAAAGAATGCTACTACCTATCAATAAAATGATTTCAAAAATTGACGCTATAAAAAGTTCAGAACTAGGAATAAGACTAGATGAAGGCAACCAAAAAGACGAATTTGAACAGCTCTCTATTCGCTTTAATCAAATGTTGGAAAGACTTCAAAAAGCTTTTTTAACCCAAAAGG
Organism: Leadbetterella sp.; assembly: GCA_036781325.1. Lineage (GTDB taxonomy): Bacteria > Bacteroidota > Bacteroidia > Cytophagales > Spirosomataceae > Leadbetterella. The sequence continues at coordinate 181 of DAIQBE010000223.1, forward strand.
CATTTGTTTCGAATGCATCCCATGAGCTTCGCACTCCGCTCACTTCAATAACGGGTCAAATCCAAGTTTCCCTATTGGCAAACGACAACCCCGATGAACTCAAACTAATGATAAGCTCCGTCCTAGACGACGTTAAACAACTAAATAAGCTCAGCAATAATCTTCTTGACCTTACTTCCATTGAATTTGATAATCAAGATCGCATCTTGGTAAATATTCTAGATAAAATTTCGAGAGTTAGAAGTGAAGTTTTAAAAAAGAATAACAAAAGTGTCATTCGAATTAATTTTGATGACAATCAAGATGTTATTCCAGAATTACATGGAAATGGTCAGTTGCTATATACAGCATTTTTTAATCTTATGGAAAACGGCATAAAGTATTCTCCAAACCATACATTAGATATTCAAGTTTCAATTAATCCAAATGAAATAACATTACAATTTAATAACCAAAGCCAGTTATTACCAGCAAAAGAATTAACCACCATTTTTGAACCTTTTGTGAGAGGTTCAAACTCCAAAACTACCAAAGGCCATGGCGTTGGGCTTTCTCTAACTAAAAGAATTATTGAGCTTCATAATGGCACCATTTCTATTCAATCTTCCGAAAAAAAGGGAGTTACCATTATAGTTACCTTGCCCAAATAAAATCTAACAATATTCTAATTTTCAACTAAGTTCAATCTAATACTAGTGTTCTAAGTTTGTATCGTCTTAATAATAAGACTAAACTTAATCACAAATAAAAATGAAATTAGGAAATATGTTAACTGTGATAGTGGCTTCGAGTTTATTGGGAAGTTGCACTATAATCAGACAAGGAGAGGTTGGAGTTAAACGTTCATTTGGTAAAATTAAAGCTGAACCATTAATGGAAGGAGCAAGAGGTTTTAATCCTTTTACTACCTCCATAATAAAGTTACCTACACGAACTATGAACATGGAGGTGAGGGTACCACTTCCTTCAAAAGAAGGCCTTACAGTACAATCTGATGTGTCTATTCTTTATAGGTTAGAGGGAAGCTATGCACCAAAAGTTGTTGAAAAGCTTGGAAAAAATTACGAGCAAGTAGTTGTTCTACCCGTATTTAGGTCTGCAGTTGCAGATATTTCATCCCAATATTTTGCCAAAGACATGCATACAGGACAAAGATCAGTCATTGAAAAGGGCATTAAAGAATTAATGATGACCTCACTTAAAGATAGAGGCTTTGTGGTAGAGTCCGTATTATTGAAAAGTATCGTTTTGCCTCCTGGACTTACCAAGGCTATTGAGGACAAACTAGAAGCTGAACAAGACTCTCAAAGAATGCAGTTTGTATTGGATAAAGAACGCCAAGAAGCCAAAAGATTAATCATTGAAGCTGAGGGAATTAGAGATGCTCAAAAAATAGTAGCTGAGGGTTTAACACCCATGTTGATTCGATTCAAGGCTATTGAAGCATTTAATAAATTATCTACTTCTCCAAATGCCAAAGTGATAATTACGAGTGCAGACCAGCCTTTGATGGTAAATACAGATAAATAAAAACTTTAAAATAGTACAACAATGAAAAAAAGAGTAAAAGCAATTTTAGCAATTGCCTTAATGGCAACATTCGGAGTATATGCTCAAAACAGTAATCTAAGCTCAACGCATAATTACAAACGTTCGGCCGCTCCATTCAGCAAGGAAAAAATGCAGAATCAAATAAAGATGTATGTTGCAGAAGACATAAATGATAATGTATATGAAGCATACAGTGCAGCTAACTATAAAAAGCCAACCGCACAAAACCCATCACAAACACAGCTAATTTATAAGCCCGTTAGTGTTTCTGGTGTAAATGAATTAGAAAACATGACGGTATTGAGTAGGAACTACAAAACGGGCATAATTGCTAGTCCCAAAAGTAGATTAACTGAAGTTGTTAGGTCGATTAATGTAAACAATTCAGATAAAGAAGAAATCAGGAAATCTAAAAATTTGGTTTCAAGCGAATCAATGAAATAGGTTGAGAAATTTTCTAAAGTTAATTTACTTTAAGCTAAAAAGGGGAGAAACAATTTGAAGATTCCCCTTTTTTGTTCAACCTTAAAACAAATCACAATGATGACAATGTTTGAATATTCAAAAATAATCCTAGAGGAAGTGCATTTTGAGCCTAAAATTTTTAGAAAAGAATTAAGAAAAGCACTAAGGCAGTTTTCTTCAGAAGAAAGCAAGCATCTATTAACTTGGTGTAGAGAAAAATTTAAGAAGTCAAAATTTAAAAATAACAGCGATTTTGCTATTTAAAACTAAAAAAGTAAAATTAAAAATATGTCTTTTTTAGCATTCACTTCTTCGTTATATCGTTTTGATTTTCTTACAAACTTAAATTAATGATATTATTTGAGTCATAAAAAGTTATCTCTCTCAAATATTGAAAAAACAAAGGAGATTCAATTTAGAATATTTAGATTTAATAATTTCAGATAAAACAACAATAATAAAAATGAAAAAAACCATTCAGTTGGCAACTCTAGTAGGATTAATTCTTACTGCATCTTGTAAGAATGAAACAGATACAAAAAAAATAGACCTTTCGAAAATAGATTCAGTGGGAGCCGACACAACAGAAGTTATGAACATAACGGAGCAAGAAGTAAATGATGCCCAACAAGCCTGGTGTGATGCTCTGGTAAAAATAGGGAAAATACATTCTGAAGGTGGTGACGCAAAAACTTTTGCATTGCAAGTACTATCCAATGCTTATAATTACGATGAAGGAAAAGTATTTTTTAAACCCACTTTAGCCTATGGAAACAATACTTTTAGAAATACCAAAGAAGGGGCTTTAGCTTATTTTGTCGGCGGCGATCCAAATTTTCCAGAAGATAAAGGTTTTGCACTTACTCCGTGGGTAAAAGCACGTTATGATAACGCGGGTGAAGGCAATAATGGTATTCAAATATATGGAGACATTGCAATCACAATGGGAAACGTATGGGTGACAGATAAGAATGGGAAAGAAGTAATGGTAGATAAAACTTTTGTTTTTAAGAAAGGAAAAGATGGTAAACTTAAGCTAATAGTACATAAATCAGCTTTGCCCTATTCCCCTAAGTAATATTGAAGTTTTTTGAAATGCTATTTGTAAAGAAGTGAAAAAATAAGATAGATGTAATTAAATAATTAAATGAAAACGACTAATTGGGTAGTATTATTTTTTCTTTTTACTTGTGGCTCAGTTAAAGCACAAATAGAAGTGTCGACTTCCGAAGAGAAGGAATACACAAATATAGAATTGGCCTTAAAAGAACCAGAAAAGGTCAAAAGGTTAAATTTAAGTAAGCAACATTTTGAAAATTTCCCTTCTGGATTAAATAAATTCAAAAACCTGAGGTATTTGAGCTTCAGAGATGATCATCTTAAATTAATACCTGAAGAAATTTTTGGACTCAAAAAATTAGAAGTTTTAGATTTGGGAGGAAACGATTTCAAAGTTTTGCCTCAAAATTTTTCTAAATTAGAAAACCTTCAAGAACTCTTTTTAGACAATGAATCAAATTTGGCTTTAGATGAAAATTTAAAAATATTAGCTAAACTTCCAAGATTGAAAACCTTGCATTTGGAAAATGACAAACTAATTAAAATACCTGTAAGTATTGGTCAATTAAAAACATTAGAAAATTTATATCTAAGCAACAACTTGTTAAGATATATTCCCAATGAAGTGAAAAGCTTAAAAAACCTTAAATATTTGGATTTGAAAAATAACCCGATTCACAGGAATACTTTTCAAAAACAACCCATCAACCATTCGTTTAAAATTGAGTTTTAAGAAAAAAGTATAGAGTAATAGTAGTTTATCAACAAAGGCAGTAAGTTCTACCTACTGTCTTTTTTATTTTAAACTGCACCTCAAAATATCAAATTTTATATATAAAACATTTTAAAGAGAAATAAATTAAGCTAATAAATCGCCTAAAATAGAATTCTAGAAAACCACAATTTATTTTCCATCATGTAAATCCAAGGTATTTATAACACTAATAATTTACCTCAATAAATTCTAATTTTATTCTAATTTCACTTTTAGCAAAAATTAATTTCATTTACATATTTTTGTGTTGTATTGATATAAGAAACATCAAACTAAAAACTATAGAGGCTGATATTGAGAGACAAGTCTTGTATTTAAAATAAAAAAACACGACCTAAAGACATAGAGTTTAAGATTTTTTTTAAAGTTAATTTAGAGTAAGTCCGAAAGGGGAGTAACATTTTGCAGATTCCCCTTTTTAGAAAATTTTTACTAGCCTACAAAAACAATAAGGTGTAAATTTTCAAAAATAATTCTATAACACGTACTTTTTGAGTGTAAGTTTTTCAGAAAAAGGTTAAGAAAAACTTAAGGGCAATCTGGAACAAAAGAATATAAAACTTTCTTGCGCAAGTGCGAAGAATAATCTAATATCAATAAAACTAAGTCAAAATTACTAAACGCATAAGAGCTCCCTTTTCTATTATCTTTTTAATTTACCACTACCATCTCCCAACATCAAGTTTTCAACCTCTGCTATATCCACCAAATTTTGATCTCCGGGTATCGTGTGTTTTAAAGCACTGGAAGCATTACCAAGTTCTAAGGATTTTAAATTATCTCCATAAATTAATTGCCCATAAATAAAACCTCCAAGAAAAGCGTCTCCTGTTCCTACCCTATCTACAATATGTGTGATATCTAGATTTCCGGTTTTAAAATACTCATCATTGGTAAACATTCGGGCATTCATCCGATTATGTGATGCAGAAATTTGAATTCGTTCGGTGTCTATGACTTTTTCGATATTTGGATATTGTCCCATTAGTTTTTTACACGTGTCTTGAAACTTTCCTTTTTCTTCTAATGAGCTTATTCCAAAAATCTCCTCTATATTTTTTCTACTTGCTAATATCACATTAGAATAAGAGGCTAATTCTGGCAAAATTTCTTGAGGAGTTTTGCCGTAATTCCAAAGGTTGCTTCTATAATAAATATCCGATGATACTTTAATACCTAACTTTTTAGCAACTTTCAATGCGTCTAACAATGCTCTTGCCGGTGCCTCCCCTACTGCAGGTGTAATACCGCACCAGTGAAACCAATCTGCATCTTGTAGAATTTTATTCCAATCAAACCAAGATGGGTCAAGATTGGCAAAAGCAGAATCTGCACGGTCGTAAACAATCTGACTTGCTCTACTAACAGCCCCAGTTTCTAAAAAAAACAATCCCATTCGTTTGCCTCTTAAAACAATCTCCTCATCGGAAATACCCAGTTTTCTAATAAATGCCCTAGCTTTTTTTCCTATTGAGTTGTCTGGAAAAACTCCAACATGGGTAGCTTCAAATCCAAAGTTAACCAAGGCCGCCGCTACATTCATTTCAGTACCTCCAAAAGTACATTCAAAAGTTTCAGCTTGAGCTATTTTTTGAAACCCAGGGGTAGAAAGTCGCATTAATATTTCTCCGAAAGTGACAATTTT
>DAIQBE010000224.1:0-5667 GCA_036781325.1 Leadbetterella sp.
ACTTTTTCGGATCTAAATATGGTCTGCTAGTATTGTTGTGCCCGAATAGTAAACTCTACGCTATCTAAATAACTTTTACATTACTGCATTTAAATTTTATTCTTTTTTTAGATTCTTATTGAATTTTGACGAATTTTACATTCATCAATATCAAAAATAAGAATGTACGATACTATTCAATTCGAAACGCAAAAAAACAAAGCATATATCACTTTAAATAGACCTGATGTTTATAATGCATTGAATGAAAAAATGCTTAAAGAGCTATTAGTTGCCATTTTACACTGCGCTGAAAATTCCGAAATTAGAGTAGTAATAATTAGTGGAGGCGATTCAAAAGCTTTTTGTTCGGGTGCTGACCTAAAAGCGGGAATCTCTGATTCTAATTTAGGAAATTCCTTACGAACTACTTACAATCCGCTGATTTTAGCGATGAGAAATTTAAAAAAGCCCATTATTTGTAAATTAAATGGACTCGCCGTAGGAGCTGGAATGTCTTTAGCTTTGGCTTGCGACGTAATAATTGGAGATGAAAATGCGTATTTATCAGAACTTTTTGTGGGAATTGGTTTAATTCCAGATGCTGGATCAATGTTTTTTCTTCCAAGATTGATTGGTCCTTTAAAAACTTTTGAATTATGTAGTACCGGAAGAAAAGTTTACATGAAGGAGGCCTTAGCATTAGGCTTGGTCAATAAAATTGTTAGTCATTCAGAACTACATATGGAAATTGAAAAAATTGCTGAATTATATGCAAATGCTGCTACAGCTTCTATAGGCATGATGAAACAAATTCTAAATCAATCATTTTCATTAAAACTCGAAGAAATTCTTGAATTAGAGGCAAATTCACAAACCATTTGCGGAAATTCTGAAGATTTCATAGAAGGTGTTACCTCCTTTATTGAAAAACGCTTGCCTTCTTTCAAAGGAAAATGACGCTTAGTTATTCAACAGAATCTTTAATTTTTCTAATCTAAAAAAAATAAAAATAAAATAATTTTAGGTTTAAGTCCGAATTTAATCAAACTTTTACTAAATAATAATTAATAAATTTTAATTAAACATGAGATAATTATTAAATTATCATAATAAAAATTTGCATTTAAGCAAGTTTTATAGGCCCAATAAAATCATTTGATACAAAAATGTTTTTCAATCTGACTAAATTAGCTTTTTGGTACAACAAATAATTTTATGTCAGAACCGGCAAAAGAAAAAAATTTGAATTTTATAGAAGAAATTGTAGAAGCAGATATAAAATCAGGTAAACACAACGGTAGATTACTCACAAGATTCCCCCCAGAACCTAATGGCTATTTACATATAGGTCATGCTAAATCTATTTGTTTAAATTTTGGCCTTGCTAAAACTTTTAATGGCGGCACAAATCTTCGTTTTGATGATACAAATCCAGTGACGGAAGATACTGAATACGTTGAAGCAATTAAATATGATTTAAAGTGGCTAGGTTTTGAATGGGTTAATGAAATGTATGCTTCTGATTATTTTGACCAACTATTTAAATTTGCTAAAAAGCTTATTTCAAAAGGATTGGCCTATATAGATGATAGTTCAGCTGAAGAAATGGCAATTTTGAAAGGCACACCTAGCCAATCAGGAAAACCTAGTCCATATCGTGAAAGAAGCATAGAAGAAAACTTGAGTTTATTTGAAGGAATGGCTAATGGTGAATTCTTAGAAGGCTCACGTGTTTTAAGAGCCAAAATTGACATGAGCTCAAACAATATGTTAATGCGTGATCCAATAATTTATAGAATAAAATTCGCTGAACATCACCGAACTGGAAATAAATGGTGTATTTATCCTATGTATGATTTTGCTCATGGCCAATCGGATTCATTAGAAGGAATAACCCATTCAATTTGTACATTAGAATTTGTTTCTCATAGAGAACTTTATGATTGGTTTTTAGAGCAATTAGAAATATTTCCTTCAAAACAATATGAATTTGCTCGTTTAAATATGACTTATACTGTAATGAGTAAACGAAAATTATTACAATTAGTCAATGAAAATATAGTTGCTTCATGGGACGACCCTAGAATGCCAACTATTTCTGGTATGAGAAGAAGAGGATATACTGCTAAAGCAATTGTTGATTTTTGTGATAGGATTGGAGTGCAAAAACGAGACAATATGATAGATATTAGTTTATTAGAATTCTTTGTAAGAGAAGACTTAAATAAACTATCTACAAGAGTTATGGCTGTTTTAAATCCAGTAAAAATTGTTATTAGTAATTTTCCAGAAGATGGCTTTGAGATCTGTACGTTAGATAATAATCCGGAAAACCCACAAAGTGGTCAAAGAGATGTTAAATTCACTAAAGAAATTTACATTGAGCGGGACGATTTTATGGAGAATCCTACAAGTAAATACTTTAGGCTTTCACCAGGTAATATGGTAAGACTTAAAGGTGCGTTTGTAATTCAATGTAATGAAGTTATTAAAAACTTAGATGGAACAATAAAAGAAATAATATGTAACTACTTTCCTGAAACTAAAAGTGGCCAAGATAATAGTGGAATAAAAGTAAAAGGTGTAATTCATTGGGTTTCTGCTAAAGAAGCGATAAAAGCAGAGATCCGTATGTATGATCGTTTGCTAAAAGTGGAAGACACATCAATTATGGACGGAGATTTCAAAGATTTTATTAATGAAAACTCACTAACAATTGCTTCCGCATATGTGGAACCTTCTCTTCAAAACGCAACATTAAATAATAAATATCAATTTATTAGAAATGGATATTATGTTTTAGATTCAGAAAGCACTCCAGATAATTTGATTTTTAATAAAACAGTAGGACTTAAGGACAGCTTTAAAGGTTAATTTATTAAATAATGTCAAAAATTAAATTAGAAATTGAATTTTTAGATGGCCCTCATTCCAGATGGCAGGAATTAAAATTTGCTTTTTCTGTATTTTTTGAATTCATAAAAGGGTTTAGGTCCTTGCATTTTATTGGACCTTGCGTAACAATTTTTGGTTCTGCCAGATTTAAGGATAATAATCAATATTACATTGAAGCTAGGCAATTAGGTGCTGAAATAGCAAAATTAGGTTTTACTATTTTAACAGGTGGTGGCCCTGGAATAATGGAGGCAGCAAATAGAGGAGCAAAAGATGTTGGTGGTAAATCAGTTGGATGTAATATTGTTTTGCCTTTTGAACAAAAACCTAATCCCTATTTAGATAAATGGGTAGACTTTGATTATTTCTTTGTTAGGAAAACCCTACTAATTAAATACTCCTACGCTTTTGTAATTTATGCTGGAGGTTACGGCACATTGGATGAATTTTTTGAAGCTCTAACGCTTATTCAAACAAATAAAATCAAAAAATTTCCAGTAGTTGTATTTGGAAAAGAATTCCATCAACATATATTAGCACATATTGAACATATGGTTAAAGAAAATACCATTTCTAAGGAAGATCAAACCTTATTTTTGGTTACAAATGATATTCAAGAAGCAACAGAATTCATTAAATTAAAAACATCTACGGGTTTAGGACTGCGTTTTAAACCTAATAGTTGGTTAAGAGAAAAGTAAAAAAATCAATAATCTCCACTTGCTCCACCGCCACCAAAGCTACCACCACCAAAACCTCCGAATCCACCGCCGCTGCTTCCACCACCCCAACTGCCTGATTGGCTTCCGCTTCCTGTAAAAATAGTATAAGGCAAGCCTCCTAAATTGCCATCTAATAAACCACCACCCCCATTTTTATTTTTTCTTGATATAAGCCAAAAAACAAAAAGAATGATTAAAATAATAATAATGAACCCTATAAATCCTCCATCTTCTGATTCAGGATCTGCTTTATATTCTCCAGAAGCATATTTTATGATTTCATCTGTACCTTGGTTGAGGCCTTCATAATATTGTAAAGCTTTAAAATTTGGGCCAATAACATCAGTAATTATTCTTTTTGCGTACATATCTGGAATAACCCCTTCCATACCATATCCAGTTTGAATAGAAATTTTTCTATCTCCTGGAGCCCAAAGTAAAATAATGCCATTATTTTTCCCTTTTTGTCCAACACCCCATTTTCTGCCTAGCTCTAACGCATAATCTGCCGCCACATAAGGTTCAGTAGTTTTAACAATTACTACCACTATCTGAGTAGATGTGGAATCATTATATGCAACCAACTTTTGTTCTAACATGTTTTTTTGAGCATCCGTCAACAATCCTCCAACAAAATCATTAACCAACCTTGGAGGATTGGGCTGCTTTGGTATATCTTGAGCATTTACCGATAAAAATGCAAAAAGCAAGATGAAATTAAATAATCTAAGCATTATTATATTATTTTATCCAAAACTTAAATCATCAGAGATTTCATTCGAATCATTTCTTTGATATGGAAAATATTTTTCCAATTGAACACCAGCTTCAGCAATGGCTAAACTGAAACCTTTTTCAAATTCACCACTTTTGAAATTTTTTGAAAGTAATTTTTTAGTAGAATCCCAAAATTCCTGTCCTACTTTATTATTAATTCCTTCATCACCCAAAACAGCAAATTTTCGATCATTAAAAGCCAAATAAAAAAGTACACCATTTCTCAATTCTGTTTTATGCAAAGAAAGAAATTCAAATACTTCTTTTGCTCTTAAATAAGCATCTTCATACTTACAATTAGATTCTATGTGTACTTTAATTTCTCCAGACGTTTTTTTCTCCGCGTCTTTTATGGCAGAAATAATATTCTTTTGTTGAGTTTCAGTAAAAAACTGCATAAAAAAAAAGGACCCGAGTTACACGGGTCTTTCTATTATTTTTTAAAATCGAAGTTAACTTCTGGGGCATCTTGTGCTGCTTTTGATGCTTCAAAGAATCCTTTTACAGCAAAACCAAAAATATTAGCGAAAATATTATTTGGGAAAGATCTTACACTTAAATTATATTCACCCACTGCACCGTTAAAGTCCCTTCTTGCAACAGCAATTCTGTTTTCAGTTCCAGCTAGTTCAGCTTGAAGGTCAAGAAAATTTTGATTCGCCTTTAAATTTGGATATTGCTCCACTGAAACCAATAATCTACTTAAAGAACCACTTAATTGATCTTGTGCGGCTTGAAATTTTGCCATATTTTCTGGCGTTAAATCTTTTGCTTCAAATTTTACTTGAGTAGCAGATGCTCTAGCTTGAATTACTTCCGTTAAGGTACTTTTTTCAAAATCAGCAGCCCCTTGCACTGTCTTAACTAAGGTTCCAATTAAATCGGTTCTTCTTTGGTATTGAGTTTGAACATCGGCCCAAAGTTTTTGAACATTTGTGTCCTTTCCAACAAGTCCATTGTAGGAGCTACAACTGTATGCTCCAAAAAGTAAAACAATTCCTAAAATTACGAGTGTTCCTTTTTTCATTTTGTTTATTTGTCGTAGTTTAAAATATCTGCCAAATATATAGAAAGTATTTATTAACCTAAAATTTAAAACGTATGAAAATAGTGTTTTCGATTATGAAAGGTAAATAGCCCTTACCATTTCTTAGATTTAATAATCGGAACCGAAGGATACTCTCCTATGCTAGAACTGTAATTAGAAATACCATTAATTTCAATTAATTCATGGGCTGGAAGGTTTTGTAATTCTGGAAGCCAAGTTTTAATATATGTAGCAACAGAATCG
>DAIQBE010000225.1:0-5657 GCA_036781325.1 Leadbetterella sp.
AATGATACCGACAAATGGACATTAATTTGGTTAGTTTTTTTTCAAATGCTTTTTGTCACAATGGTTTATGGCCCAGTTGCGGCTTTTTTAGTGGAAATGTTTCCTGTTAAAATTAGATATACCTCCATGTCTTTGCCCTATCATATTGGCAATGGTATTTTCGGAGGTCTTTTGCCGGCCATATCTACATTTTTGGTTACAAATGCCTCCAATGTTAATAGCAAAGCTACCGAAATGGGCCAATCCTTAATTGTAGAAAAACCTTATTTGGAAGGCCTTTGGTATCCAATTATTATTGCTGGAGTTTGTATGATTATTGGCACAATATATTTAGATGGAAACGATAATAGAGTAAACGATTAAATTTTTATGAATATTTTAAAACGCATTTTAGGAATTATCTGGATTATAATTGGAGGTTTTGCAGTGTACTATCTTTTTGTGAATCAAGCCTTAACTCTATGGGCAAAAGGCGGAGAAAATCGGATTCCTGCTGTAATTTACACGTTAATATTATGCCCAATGATTGCTGGTGCATTAGGTTATTTTGGGTGGTATTCCTTAACAGGAGAATATGATGACAAATAAAAATAGAATAGATTTTTGAATTATTAATCTTAAATACATGAGAATCAAAACTTTACAAGACTATAATATTGCCTATAAAGAAAGTGTAGAAGATCCGGAAGGCTTTTGGGGAGAAGTGGCTAAAGAATTCGTTTGGAAAAAACCTTGGGAAAAAGTTTTGGAGTGGGACTTTAAAAATTATGACGTAAAATGGTTTGTAGGAGGAAAGATGAATATCACCGAAAACTGTTTAGATCGTCATGCAATAGCTAAACCAAATCAGCCCGCAATTATTTGGGAACCCAACGATCCTTCTGAAGAATCACAAACACTCACCTACAAAATTTTATTTGATAGAGTATGTGCTTTTGCCAATGTGTTAAAAAAAAATGGGATAGGAAAAGGTGATACGGTGTGTATTTATATGCCTATGATACCTGAATTAGCCATAGCAGTATTAGCATGTGCAAGGATAGGAGCTATTCACTCCGTAGTATTTGGGGGGTTTTCTGCACAAAGTATTGCTGACAGAATTAATGATAGTCTTTGTAAAATGGTAATTACTACGGATGGTGCTGTGAGGGGAGCAAAGCAAGTTCCGATGAAAGAAACCGTAGATGATGCTTTAATTGGCTGCCCCTCTGTAAAAAAAGTCATAGTTGCTACCCATACCAGAACTCCAGTTTCTATGATAAAAGGCCGTGATGCTTGGTGGGAACACGAAGTTAAGCTAGTGAGCTCCGATTGTCCTGCTACAGAAATGGACTCCTCTGATCCCTTATTTATTCTTTATACTTCTGGCTCTACTGGCAAACCCAAAGGGGTAGTTCATACCTGTGGCGGATATATGGTTTATAGTACGTATACTTTTCAAAATGTATTCCAATACGACCCAGGAGATGTTTTTTTCTGTACTGCCGATATTGGTTGGATTACTGGGCACTCTTATATAATTTATGGGCCATTAGCTTCAGGTGCTCAATCCCTAATGTTTGAAGGTATACCAACGTATCCTGATGCAGGCCGTTTTTGGGATATTATTGACAAACATAAAGTAAATATATTTTATACAGCCCCTACCGCTATTCGTTCTTTAATGGGTTTTGGAAATGAGTATTTTAAAGACAAGGATTTGAGCTCTTTGAAAGTTTTAGGTTCGGTGGGGGAACCCATAAATGAAGAAGCTTGGCATTGGTACAATGAAAATATAGGGAAAGGTAAATGCCCAATAGTTGATACATGGTGGCAGACTGAAACGGGCGGTATTATGATTTCTCCTTTGGCAGGAATTACTAAAACTAAACCTTCTTATGCCACTTTGCCATTACCGGGCATTCAGCCAATGTTGGTAGATGAACACGGGGCAGAAATAGAAGGAAACGGAGTTAATGGTAATTTGGTAATCAAATTTCCTTGGCCGTCCATTATTAACACTACCTGGGGAGACCATGAGCGTTGCAAAACAACCTATTTTTCTACGTACCCCGGATTGTATTTTACGGGAGACGGTTGTCAAAGAGATGAGGACGGATATTATAAAATCACTGGAAGGGTAGATGATGTTATCAATGTTTCGGGTCATAGAATTGGTACTGCAGAAGTAGAAAATGCTTTAAATATGCATACAGGGGTGGTAGAGTCTGCAGTGGTAGGATACGCACATGATATTAAAGGACAGGGAATTTATGCCTATATAATCTGTGATGAAATGCCGGCAGACCCAGAAATGACAAAAAAAGATATTCTGATGACGGTTACCCGAGTTATAGGTCCTATAGCAAAGCCTGATAAAATTCAGTTTGTTAGAGGTCTTCCAAAGACTCGTTCTGGTAAAATTATGAGAAGGATATTGCGGAAAGTTGCCGAAGGAGACGTGAAAAACTTAGGTGATATTTCCACACTTTTAGATCCTTCTGTGGTAGAGGAAATCGTGAAAGGAGCTGGATATTAGAAATTTGTAATTGTCAAATTTTTAAATTTTGACAATTGCTTTTCAAACTCAGGGTAGTTTTGTGAAGGTGGTTTTGTCTTAGAATTTAAAAAGATTTCTACTTCTTGTTTTGTAAATAAAACGGATCCAAATCTTTATTTTCTTGCCAAGTATATTCAATTTCATAGGCAATTTTTCTTGCTAACTCCATACCATACATATCTTTAATATACCCTAAAGTCATATCCATTCCGGCAGAAATTCCTGATGAAGTATAATACTTTCCATCGGCAGTCCATCTCGCTTTTTTTACCCAATTTACTTTAGATTCTTGTGAAGATGCCCACTCAAACGCACGTTTGTTGGATGTTGCTGCCATACCATTTAGTAAGCCTGTTTTTGCCAATAGGGCTGATCCAGTACAAACAGTTAACACATGATTAGCTGAAATTGAGTTATTTAAAATGGCTGAAATCAATTTCGGATTTTCCACTTCTTTTCTTGTTCCCAAACCTCCAGGTATTAGGAAAATATCAAATTTTTCATTTTCAGACAGTTTTTCTGTTACTATTTTCACATTTTGTGTGCTTGAAATAACCCCTCCTTCTAAAGAATAAAATTCGATTTTATATATATCCTTTAATCTTCCAAATATTTCAGCAGGTCCAAATACATCTAAAGTCTCGAAATTGTTAAATAATAGAAAGCCTATATTTTTTAAAACGGGATTATTAAAATTATTAGGAGACGTTTTTATATTTTCATTCCGCTTCGAAGTATCTTTATTAGCCAAAGACTTAGAGCCATCTATTTGTGAAAAAGCTGTAAAATTAAGTATTGAAAATAGAAGAATTAGAATTTTGCAGCAAATGTTTTTCATAAATATTTGAAATTAGAAAGTGCTATTTAACAAGTATAAATTATCTTTTTTTTCTAAAAAGGGAATGAAGTTCTAAATTCATTTCCTAAAAATAGTTAACCTAAATATTGTAAAACTATAGAAAATGACCGAGTATATTTAAAAAAATATTAGATTTTAATCGTTAAAATTAAACTTATTGAGAATATAGTTATATAGCTTACTTTTTTTAGATTAATTATTCTGCATACAATTATTATCTTTAAGGCAAGTACTCGCTATAATATAATAAATTTGTTTTTTAGAAATTATTAATTTTTATGGTTGCAAAAATAAGTGAGAAGGATATTGAAAGAATAGCATTTGAAAATTATGCTTTAGAAGGCGAAATTATTCAACTCCCCGGTGAAATAGACTTAAATTTTAAAATCACAAGCACTGAAAACCAATCTTTTATTCTTAAAATTAGTCCATCAGATGTCAATTTGGAATATCTTGATTTTCAATGCGAATTGCATAAGTACTTAGAAAATAAAAACCTTAATTTTCAATTTCCTAAGCAAATATTAAATTCTTATGGGAAGTTAATTTCAGTTTTTATTGACAAAAATGGTTCAGAAAGGAAAGTAAGGCTTTTAAACTGGATTGAGGGCAGATTGTGGTCAAAAGTTAATCCTATTAATTCCGATTTAAGAGTAAGTTTAGGAATAAAATGCGCAGAATTGACAAAAGCCTTTCAAGGTTTTGAACACCCTTTTTCTCAAAGAATTTTTGATTGGGATTTAGCCAATGGTTCATGGACCTATGAGCATTTGGATAGGTTCGAAGGAGAAGAAAAAGCCTTAATTAATTATTTTCAAAACCAATTTGAGCAAATTCAACCTCAGTTTAAAAAATTAAGGAAGTCACTAATTCATAATGATGCAAACGATAACAATATTCTAGTAGATTATAATTTGGCAAATCCCAAAGTAGTGGCTGTAATTGACTATGGGGATGCTGTTTATTCTCAAGTAATCAACGATTTAGCTGTGGCATTAGCATATGGGATAATGGATGTAAATAATCCATTAGAGGCCGCTAAAGAAATTGTAAAAGGCTATCATTCACAATTTACTTTGAAGGAAGATGAAATCAGCTGTCTATATACCCTTGTTGCTATGCGTTTGGTTATTAGTCTAACTAAATCAGCAATAAATAAGCAATTGGAGCCTGACAATCCATATTTGCAAATTTCTGAAAAAAATGCCTGGGCTCTGTTAAAAAAATGGAGAGATATCAATAAAAATTTTGCAACGTATACTTTTAGATATTGTTGTGAAATGGAGGCACATCCAAACTATTCTATATTTAATGATTTTGCGAAAAAAACAAAAGTAGACCCTAAAAGTGTTTTTAAAACTTTAGAAAATGTATGCTTTGAATCTATTGATTTAAGTATGGGTTCGCAGATTTTAGGCAATTACCATGATTATAAATTTTCAGAGGTTTTTAATCAAAAAATGGCTCAATTATATGCAAATTTCCCCGAAAAAATTTGGGTAGGCGGTTATGGGGAGGCTAGACCAATTTACACTACCGATGCATTTGTTACTAAATCAAATGAGGGTATTGAACATAGAACCATTCATTTAGGAATAGATTTTTGGGCAAAAAGTAAAACTCAAGTATTTTCACCTCTCCATGGTGAAATAGTGGTTTGTTATAATAATGATACCGAAAAAAACTATGGACCTACCCTAATATTAAAACATAAATTAGATAAAGATCAAAGTTTTTTCACGCTTTATGGTCATTTGTCCAAAGAAAGCCTTAGAGATAAAAAGATTGGACAAATTATTGAAAAAGGAGAGCTGCTTTGTGAATTTGGGGAGCAAAATGAAAATGGAAATTGGGCTCCTCATTTACATTTTCAAATCATATTAGACCGTCTAGAAATACCAAATGATTTTGATGGGGTTTCTACACCGTCCAATTGGCCAGTTTTCTCTTCCATTTGTCCTGACCCAAATTTGCTGTTTAAAATAGAAGAATTAGAAAAAAGAGAGAATATTGATTGGGAAAATTTGAAAGAATTTCGAAAAAATAATTTAGGGAAAAGCTTGAGTTTATCATATGACAAGCCTTTGGAAATAGTAAGGGGAGAGGGGCCTTATTTGTTCGATGATTTGGGTCAATGCTATTTGGATACTGTAAATAACGTGGCTCATGTGGGCCATGAGAATACAAAAGTTGTGCTTGCAGGGCAAAAGCAAATGGCAGTTTTAAACACAAATACACGCTATTTGCATGCTGAAATTC